>NZ_CP165782.1:3262500-3372500 GCF_000513895.2 Ensifer sp. WSM1721 | reverse complement strand
TGCCTGGCAGCCGGGCGCCTATGTCGGCGTCAAGATGGTCTCGGTTTTCCCGGGCAACCAGACGCGCGGCCTGCCCGCGATCCACGGCAGCTATCTGCTTTCCTCCGGCAAGACCGGCGAATTGTTGGCGATCCTCGATGGCGGCGAGCTCACCGCCCGGCGGACGGCGGCGGCTTCCGCGCTCGCCGCCCGCTATCTTGCGCGGCAGGATGCAAGCTCGATGCTGATGGTCGGAACGGGGCGGCTGTCGACCAACGTCATCGAGGCTCATGCATCCGTCCGCCCAATCCGCAAGGTGGCGGTCTGGGGGCGCGATCCGAAGAAGGCGGAGGCAACGGCAGAGGAACTCGACCTCGGGAACATCTCGGTGTCGGTGGCGACCGATCTCGAGGCGGCGGCCAGGGAGGCGGACATCATTTCCTGCGCGACGCTTTCTTCCGCGCCGCTGATCCGCGGCGACTGGCTGAAGCCCGGAGCGCATCTCGACCTCATCGGCGCCTTCAAGCCGACGATGCGCGAGTCGGACGACCGTGCCGCCACCCGCGCCACCATCTTCGTCGACACGCGCACGGGCGCGCTCAAGGAGGGCGGCGACATCGTCCAGCCGCTCAAGGCCGGGCTCATCACGGAAGCCGCGATCCGCGCCGATCTCTTCGAGCTCGCCCGCGGCGAACATCCCGGACGCACCGCTCCCGACGAAATCACGCTGTTCAAATCGGTGGGCGCGGCACTCGAGGATCTGGCCGGCGCGGTGCTCGCCCTCGAGGCGAAGCGGGGCAAGGCATAGGCTTTGCGCCCGCCCGGCGGCGGTTTCACCGAATCGTGACGGTTGCCGCCGGGGACCTGGATTGACGCCGCATGGCCTTGCCGTACCCTCGGCCAGCAAACAGGGCGGAGGGAGCAAAAATCATGATCAGGGGAGTCGGGCGCATCATCGGAGCGGCAATGCTGGCGCTTGGCCTTGCCAGCCAGGCCGCCGCAACCGACATCGGCAATTGGGATGCGGTCGTTGCCGAGGCGAAGGGCCAGACCGTCTACTTCAATGCCTGGGGCGGATCCGAAAACATCAACGCCTATATCCGCTGGGCCGGGGAGCAGATGAAGAGCCGCTACGGTGTTTCCGTCGTTCATGTGAAGCTCGGCGACACCGCGAAAGCGATCGCAACCGTGCTTGCGGAAAAATCGGCGGGAAAGGACGAGGGCGGCTCCGTCGATCTCGTCTGGATCAACGGCGAGAACTTTGCGGCGATGAAGCGCGAGGGGCTGCTTTACGGCCCCGGCTGGGCGACGAAATTGCCGAGCTGGCGCTATGTCGATCACGAGAACAAGCCGACGGTGCTCAAGGATTTCACCATTCCGACGGATGGGCTGGAGAGTCCCTGGGGCGGCGCGAAACTCGTGTTTTTCTACGACACGGCCCGCATGAAGGCGGGCGAGCTGCCGCGATCGGCGGCGGAGCTCCTGAAATGGGCCGAGGCCAATCCGGGGCGATTTTCCTATCCGCAGCCGCCGGATTTCACCGGCTCTTCCTTCCTGAAGCAGGTGCTGACAGAGCTCATCCACGACAAAGCCAAGCTGCAGCAGCCTGTCGACGACGCCACGTTCCAGGCGGATGTCGCGCCGCTTTTCGCCTATCTCGATAAACTCACGCCGCTCCTCTGGCGCAAGGGCAAGGCCTACCCGCAGAACTATCCCGACATGAAGCAGAAGCTTGCCGACGGCGAGCTCGACATCATCTTCGCTTTCAACCCGGCAGAAGCCTCCTCCGCAATCGCCAATGGCGAGCTGCCGGACACGGTGCGCTCCTTCGTCTTTTCCGGTGGTACGCTCGGCAACACCCACTTCGTCGCCATCCCCTACAATGCGACGGCGAAGGCCGGCGCGCTTCTCCTTGCCGATTTCCTGCTCTCGCCCGAAGCGCAGCTACGAAAGCAGGACCCGAAGGTCTGGGGCGATCCGACGGTGCTGTCTCTCGCAAAACTTCCGGCCGCCGATCGAGCCGCATTCGGGCGCCTGGATCTGGGCGTTGCGACACTCGGGCCGGACGAACTCGGCCCTATGCTCGATGAGCCGCACCCCGACTGGATGACGCGAATCGAAGCGGAATGGACCCGGCGCTATGGGGCAGGCAATTAAGCGAACGCGGCGCGAAGCGTGCCAAAAGCCTGGAAAGCGTCTTCTCGACGCAAATGCGCTCCTCGTCCTCATCCTCGGGCTGCCGGTCTTCGCGGGCTTCGCCGGGGCAATCCTGCCGGCCTTCGGCTACCTGCCTGCGCTCGGCGGCCTTCACCTGACGCTTGCTCACCTTGCCGAGCTGGCGCAACAGCCGCACATTCTTCGCTCTGCGCTCACCGGTTTCTTCGCGGGCCTGATCACCACCTTTGCCGCCCTGGCGATCGTCGGCGGCTTCGTGGCAGGCTTTGCCGGCACTTCGGTCTTTACCCGCATCCAGCATCTGGTGTCGCCGCTCCTTGCCGTTCCGCATGCGGCGGCGGCCTTCGCGTTGGCCTTCCTCGTCGCGCCATCGGGGTTCCTGCTGCGGCTCGTCTCGCCCGAGTTCACCGGTTTCACGCGGCCCCCCGATTGGCTTGTTCCGAACGATCCTTGCGCGCTCTTGATGATCGCCGGGCTCATCACCAAGGAGGTTCCCTTCCTCTTTCTGGTGACGCTTGCCGCCCTGCCGCAGCTTTCCGTCTCAACAGCCGGCCAACTGACGGCGGCGTTCGGCTATGGGCGCATCTCCGGCTTTGCCGTCAGCCTCTGGCCGGCACTCTACCGGCAGATCCGTCTGCCGGTCTTCGCCGTGCTCGTCTATTCGGTCTCCGTCGTCGATGTTGCGATGATCCTCGGGCCGCAACTGCCGCCAACATTGCCCGTGCGCATCGCCCAGTGGGCGGCGTATCATGATCCCGATCAGCGATTTCTCGCATCCGCAGGTGCCCTCTTACAGCTTGCGATCGTTCTCGCCGCAATGGCGGTATGGATCGCGCTCGAAAGGCTCGGAAAGATCGCTTTGGCCCGCCTGACCCATTCGGGGCGACGCCTTGCGAGGGACGGCGCAGTTCGCGCCGCCTCCGCCTTCGCGATGACCGCCTGCGCGGCCGTCATCTTCGTCGGGCTCGGCCTTCTCGCGATCTGGTCAGTTGCCGGTCTCTGGCCATTTCCGGCTGCGCTGCCCGGGCAGCTCACAGCGGGAACCTGGCTGCGTACACTTCCTCGACTCTGGGCGCCACTTGGCACCACGATAGCGCTTGCGCTCTCGGCGGCATCCCTGGCGCTCCTCTCAACGATCCTGCTGCTTTACCGCAACAGCACTGCGGGCGGAAACAGGACACCCGGCCACTATCGCTTGCTTTATCTGCCGCTGCTGGTGCCGGAGATCAGCTTCGTCTTCGGTCTGCAGATTCTGATCGTTTCGGCGGGCTTCACGCCGGCCTTTCCGAGCGTGTTCGCCATCCATTTTCTGTTCGTGCTCCCTTACGTCCTCCTGTCGCTCTCGGCTCCTTGGCGTGAGCTCGATCCACGCTTCGAAAGGATCGCCGCCGGCTTCGGCAAGTCCGCGCTCGAAATCCTGCTGACGGTCCGCTTGCCGCTGCTCTTTCGCGCCTGCCTCACCGCGCTCGCGGTCGGTTTTTCGGTTTCGGTCAGCCTGTATCTGCCGACGCTCCTCATCGGCGCCGGGCGGCTGACGACGATCACGACCGAAGCGGTCGCGCTCGCCTCGGGCGGCGATCGCCGGGTGATCGGCGTCTATGCTCTCGTCCAGGCACTCCTGCCCTTCCTGGCATTTCTCGTTGCATCGCTCGCACCGCAGTTGCTATTCCGCAACCGGCGGGCAATGAGGACGTGAATGCAGGAAATCGCCGAGTCGGTATGGAGCAAGACCAGACCTTTGACGCTGTCGGACGTGACGATCCGCCTGGGTAGCCGGACGTTGCTTACCGTCTCGGCGAAGGTGATGCCGGGGGAGGTGCTGACAATCATGGGCCCGTCCGGCTCCGGCAAATCGACGCTGCTTGCCTTCGCGGGCGGTTTTCTTGACCGAGCCTTCGAGGTGAGCGGGCGGCTGTTGATCGGGACCGAGGACCTCACGGAAACCCCCGCTAACCAGCGCCATGCGGGCATCCTGTTCCAGGACCCGCTGCTCTTTCCGCACCTGTCCGTCGGCGGCAATGTCGCCTTCGCCATCCCGCCGGCCGTCAGTGGGCGAAAGGCGCGCCGCGCGCTGGCAGAAGCAGCGCTCAAGGAGGTGGGGCTTGGCGGTTTCTTCGACCGCGATCCGGATACGCTCTCCGGCGGCCAGAAGGCGCGCGTGGCGCTGCAAAGGGTGCTCGTTTCGGCACCTGATTTCCTGCTGCTCGACGAGCCCTTCTCGAAGCTCGATGCGCCGCTCAGGCGCCAGATGCGCGAACTGGTCTTCTCCAAGGCGAAGGCGGCCGGATTGCCGACCATTCTCGTAACCCATGACGGCGCCGATGCTCAAGCCGCCGGCGGCCGGGTGATTGAGATCGGCATCGAGGAGCAGGCCTGATGCGGACGCTTCCCTCCCTGCCGGTCCGCGAGATCCTGCCTCAGCTCGCCGAGGCGCTTGAAGCCTCCGGATCCGTCGTGCTTTCCGCCCCGCCCGGGGCCGGCAAGACCACGCTGGTGCCGCTCTTCCTGCTCGACCAATCCTGGCGTGGCGACGGCAAGATCATTCTGCTCGAACCGCGTCGGCTCGCCGCACGCGCCGCGGCCGGACGCATGGCCGAGCTCCTCGGCGAGAAGCTGGGCGAAACCGTCGGCTACCGAATGCGGCTCGACAATCGGGTTTCGGCGAAGACCCGGATCGAGGTAGTGACCGAGGGCGTCTTTGCCCGGATGATCCTCGACGATCCCGAGCTTTCCGGCGTTTCAGCCGTTCTCTTCGATGAGTTCCACGAGCGCTCGCTCGACGCCGATTTCGGCTTGGCGCTGGCGCTCGACGTGCGGTCGGCGCTGCGCGACGATCTGAGGCTCATCGTCATGTCGGCGACGCTCGATGTGGATCGCGTCACCAAACTCATTGGCGGTGCGCCGATTCTCAAGAGCGAAGGCCGGAGCTTTCCGATCGACATTCGCTACGAGAACAGAAATACGGGCGAAAGCGTCGAGGAGGCGATGGTCCGGACGATCGCGGAAGCGCACCGATCCGAAGAGGGCTCGATCCTCGCCTTCCTGCCCGGGCAGGCCGAGATCTCCCGCACGGCCGAACGCCTCGCCGGGCGCTTCGGCGAGGCGACCACGATCGTGCGGCTCTACGGCAATCTGAGCCAGAAGGAGCAGGATGCGGCGATCCGGCCGGCGCCGAGAGGCACGCGCAAGATCGTGCTTGCGACGTCCATCGCAGAAACCTCGATCACCATCGATGGTGTACGGATTGTCGTCGATAGCGGTCTGCAGCGGCTGCCGGTGTTCGAGGCCTCGACCGGGATCACGCGGCTCGAGACCGTGCGCGTCTCGAAGGCCTCGGCCGACCAGCGCGCCGGCCGTGCGGGAAGAACCGAACCCGGCATCGCAATCCGTCTCTGGCATTCCGGGCAGACGGCGGCGCTTCCCGTCTTCACGCCGCCGCAGATCCTTGCCAGCGACCTTTCCGGCCTGCTGCTCGATCTTGCCCATTGGGGTGTGACCGATCCGTCGTCGCTGAAATTCCTCGATCCGCCGCCGGAAACGACCTTGCGCGAGGCCCGCAGTCTGCTCGTCGAGCTCGGTGCGCTCGATGCCAATGGCGCGCTGACGCCGAGGGGTCGCCAGGTCCGCGATCTGGCCCTGCCCGTGCGGCTTGCCGCGATGGCGGTTTCGGCGGCCGAGGAGGGCCAGGCACAGGAAGCCTGCCTCATCGCGGTGATGCTCACGGAACAGGGCCTCGGCGGCAACAATATCGACATCGAGGAGCGGCTGCGCCGATTCCGGAGCGACCGCGGCGAGAGGGCGGAAGCGGCGCGCGGTCTTGCGAGACGCATGGTCGCGGACCTCGGCGCGTCGCAGACCAATGGCGAGCGCGCACTGCCCGGCCAAATGCTGATGCACGCCTTTCCCGACCGCATTGCCCTGCAGCGCGGCGGGCGCGGCCGCTTCGTCATGGCGAACGGACGCGGCGCCGAGGTGCCGGAGACCGGGCGGCTTGCGGCGGCGGAGATGCTGGTCATTGCCGACCTCACGGGCCGGGCCGGAGCGCAGCGGGTGCTGGCGGCGGCCGAGATCACCCGGGCCGACGTCGAGGCGCATATGCCCGGAGCGATCGTCACCGAAGAGCAGAGCTTCTTCGACCGGGCGAGCCGGCAGGCGCGCGCCCGCCGGGTGACGCGGCTCGGAGCGATCGTCTTCGAAGAAAAACCGCTGCCGCGTCCGAGCGGCGAAGCAGCGGCGCGGGCGCTCGCCGAGGGCATCCGGCAATTGGGGCTCGCTGCCATACCATTCCCGAAGGACGTCGAGCAGCTACGCGACCGCATCGGCTTCCTGCATCGATCGATCGGTGAGCCCTGGCCCGACATGTCGGATGCAGCGCTGATCTCCCGGCTCGATGAATGGTTCGTTCCCTTTCAGGGCGACGCCGGCGGCCTCGATGGCATCAAGGGCCGCGATCTTGCCGAGGGCCTCCTGTCTCTCGTTCCTTACGACCTCCAGCGCGATCTCGCGAAGCTCGCGCCGACGCATTTCGAAGCGCCGACGGGACAGCGCCATCCGATCCATTACGATGGCGACGAGCCGCTCTTGTCGATCCGCGTGCAGGAACTCTTCGGCCTGAAGACGCATCCGGCGATCGGCGACGGTCGTCTGCCGCTGCTGCTGGAACTGATTTCGCCCGGCCATCGACCCATCCAGACGACGCGGGACCTGCCAGGCTTCTGGGCCGGCTCTTGGAAGGATGTGAGGTCCGAAATGCGCGGGCGCTACCCCAAGCATCCCTGGCCGGAAGATCCGGCCAACGCCATTCCGACGACACGGGCGAAACCGCGCGGCAGCTAAGGTGTTGAGGCTCCGATCCGATTAAACCCCTCCCCAACCCCTCCCCACAAGGGGGAGGGGCTCTCTTGGCCGCACCGTCTCCGCTTCCATGTCAGCGTTGCCGCGAGATTTGATGTTAGAAAATGGGCACGGCGATCGCGGCTTCGCTGAACTCCCTCCCCCTTGTGGGGAGGGTTGGGGAGGGGCCAGAGATCGTGAAGCGAGCTCGCGGAATAATCCTGGTTCGGAGCTGCTTTATAATCAGCAGGATCAGGCTAGACTCCGTGGATACAAATGAACTCTCCGCCTGGGAGAGACTCGAACCGGAAAACCAGCATGGCAACGGCGACATTCTACAACGAGCTCAACAGCAATCGCAGCCTGAGGCTACAGACGCTCGTCCGCCTGCGCTGGCTGGCGGTCGGCGGCCAGTCGCTCGCCGTCATCATCACGGCGCTTTGGCTGCAATTCCCGTTACCGCTCGTGTCCTGTTCGGCCCTGATTGCGAGCCTGGCGCTTTTGAACGTCTTTCTCACGATTCGCTATCCGGCGACGCAACGGCTGACGCCGCCTGCGGCCTTCGTGCTGCTCGGCCTCGATCTGGCGCAACTGACGGCACTGCTCTTCATTACCGGGGGGCTCTCCAATCCTTTCGCGCCGCTTCTCTGCGTGCCGGTCATCATCTCCTCGGCTTCGCAGCCGAAGCCGCACAGCATCGTGCTGGCAGGCTTCGCCATTATCGGCGTCACCGTGCTCGCCTTCTCGCCATTCCCGCTGCCCTGGTATCCGGGCACCGTTCTCTTGATCCCGCGGGTGCTGACGGCGGGCATCTGGTTCGCGATCGTCTCGATGACCGCCTTTGCCGCCTTCTACACCTACAGGGTCTCGCTCGAGGCGAGCGAGCTCTCGGAGGCGCTGACCGCGACGGAACTCGTGCTGCAGCGCGAGAAACATCTGTCGCAGCTCGACGGGCTCGCGGCGGCCGCCGCCCACGAACTCGGCACGCCGCTTGCGACGATCAGCGTCGTCGCCAAGGAGATGGAGCGGGAGCTCGGCGACGATCCGCGCTTCGGCGAGGACGTCCATCTGTTGCGCAGCCAGAGTGAACGCTGCCGCGACATCCTGAAGCGGCTGACGACGCTCTCGTCCGAAAGCGAGGAGCATATGCGGCTCCTGCCACTCTCGTCGCTGATCGAGGAGGTCATGGCGCCGCATCGCGAATTCGGGATCGAGATCGAGCTCAAGGAGAAAGGCGACCGCTCGTCCGAGCCGGTCGGCATCCGCAATGCCGGAATCCTCTACGGCCTCGGCAACCTGCTCGAGAATGCGGTGGATTACGCGCGCAGGAAAGTGACGGTCACGACGGAACATACCGCCGAGCGCGTGCGGGTGACGATCGAGGACGATGGTGACGGTTTTTCGCCGGACATCCTTGCGAGAATCGGCGAGCCCTACGTCACACGGCGACAGAAGGATGACAGCGCCGGAGGCCTCGGTCTCGGTCTCTTCATCGCCAAGACGCTGCTCGAGCGCTCCGGCGCCCGGCTGCGCTTCGAGAACGGCGGCCCGGATCGTCCCGGCGCCCGGGTCAGCGTCGAATGGCCGCGCGCGCTGATGGATGCGAAACTGGCGAAATGACATTTGGCAGCTTATTGAAGAGGGCCGCGAGAAAGCCCACATCGTGTTTGGCGAGAACAGGCCCGGATTTCTGCCGCGGGCCAGGTTTTCGCACAGGGATTTGAGAAAAATGATCGAAAAATCGACGGCTGCATCAAGTACCCACACCGCGGATGCCGACCTGATCGGACCTGACAGAACCCTGCTGATTGTCGACGACGACGGGCCGTTCCTGCGCCGCCTGGCACGGGCGATGGAGGCGCGCGGTTTTGCGGTCGACATCGCCGAATCGGTCGCGGAAGGGATCGCCAAGGCCAAGACCCGCCCGCCGAAGCACGCGGTCATCGATCTTAGACTCGGCGACGGCAGCGGCCTCGACGTGATCGAGGCCATCCGCGGGCGCCGCGACGACACGCGGATGATCGTGCTGACCGGCTACGGCAATATCGCCACCGCCGTCAACGCCGTGAAGCTCGGCGCTCTAGACTATCTCGCGAAGCCAGCGGATGCCGACGACATTTTCGCGGCGCTGGTCCAGCGCCAAGGCGAACGGGTAGAGCCGCCGGAGAATCCGATGTCGGCGGATCGCGTCCGCTGGGAACACATCCAGCGCGTTTACGAGATGTGCGACCGCAACGTCTCGGAGACAGCGCGGCGCCTCAACATGCATCGCAGGACACTGCAGCGCATCCTGGCGAAGCGGGCGCCGAAGTAATCGGCGGTCTGCGTTGGCGACTGCCCAACCCGCCTAATCTCGGCTCCCGCCCACGATGTCGCGAATCGAATTGCCGAGTTCGCCGTTGCGTTCCGCGGCCCACTCCGCGAGCATCAGCCGCTGCGCGGCGACCCGCGCGAAGGCCTGCGTCACCGATTTCCGCGTTGCCGGGGCGAGGCGATGCTCCGGCGCATCGCGCAGCATATGCGCCTCGTAGCCGTCGGAAAGCATCAGCCCGCATTCTTCCGGGAAGATGTCGAGCGGCACCTCCGCATGGGTCGCGAAGAAGAGGCGGTCGCAATGAAGCCGATATTCCGGCCATTTGCGGTCGACGCGAAAGTCTTCGATCGAGGTCTTGATCTCGACGATCCAGATCTCGCCCCTCGCTGAAAGGGAGATGAGATCCGCTCGCCTGCCGCTTGCAAGCGTCAGCTCCGGCAGCACGGCGTGGCGCAGCTCGGCGAGCAGCCGCTGCACGCCGCGGCGCACCTTCAGCGCCCGTTCGGACTGACGCCCGTCGACAAGCGGATTGTCGTCATGGATCGATAGAATCGCCATCGCCTGATCTCGGTCTGTTCCGCATTCGTCAGCGGCTTTGTTGCAAAAAAGCAATCGTCACGGAATTTGCACTTTTCTGCCGCATTGCGGCACCGCGATCCCTTGCGTGGCGCCGTGCAATCGAAAATAAGCTGGTGTCGCTGACGGCCGGACACCCTCCTTCCGTATTCTCCTGACTTTCTTTTACGAGACACTCATGCGCTTCCGCAACGCTCTCTTTCTGTGCAGCCTGGCGGCCACCATTGCCCTCGCCGGCTGCTCGCAAACCACCACCACGGCCGGCTCTGCTCCCGAGGGCGTAAAAGTGGCGACGAATCAGATCTTCTCCGGCAATTACGGCGCCATCGAGGACCACGGCTACCCGCTGCCCGCCATTCCGATCAATCGTCTCGACCAGCGCTTCCATCGCCAGATCGTCGATTACGAGACCAAGGAACGGCCGGGCACCATCGTCGTCAACACTCCGAATCGCTTCCTCTACTATGTGCTGCCAGGCGGCAAGGCGGTTCGCTACGGCATCGGCGTCGGCAAGGCCGGTTTCGCTTGGGAAGGCGAGGCCTATGTCGCCTGGAAGCAGGAATGGCCGACCTGGCATCCGCCAAAGGAAATGGCCGAGCGCAAGCCGGAAGTCGCCAAGTACGTCGAAGAAGGCATGGGCCCCGGCATCAGCAATCCGCTCGGCGCGCGCGCGCTCTACCTCTTCAACAAGGACGGCAGGGACACGCTCTTCCGTCTGCATGGCACGCCGGAATGGGCTTCGATCGGCACCGCCGCCTCGTCCGGCTGCATCCGGCTTATGAACCAGGACATCATCGACCTTTATTCGCGGGTCCGCCCTGGCCGCAACGCACGCGTCGTCGTGCAGCAGTAACGCAACAGCATACAGGAAAGAAGGGCCGCCTGGTCGATGCCAGGCGGCCCTTTGTCGTTGGCGCATGCCGGGCCGAGTTGCCCCTCACGCCGCCCGTTGATTCGCCTTGAGCTCCAGACGGCGGCGGTGCAGAACCGGCTCGGTATAGCCGTTCGGCTGCTCGCGGCCCTTGAGCACGAGATCGAGGGCGGCCTGGAAAGCGATCGATTCGTCGAAATGCCCGGCCATCGGCTGGTAGTTCGGGTCGCCGGCATTCTGCCGGTCGACGACGGCGGCCATCTTCTTCATCGTCTCGACGATCTGCGCTTCGCTGACGATGCCGTGGTGGAGCCAGTTCGCCATATGCTGCGAGGAGATGCGCAGCGTTGCGCGGTCCTCCATAAGACCGACGTCGTTGATGTCGGGCACCTTCGAGCAGCCGACGCCCTGATCGATCCAGCGCACGACGTAGCCGAGAATCCCTTGAGCATTGTTGTCGAGCTCGCGCTGGATCTCCTCCTCCGTCCAGTTCGGGAGCGGCACGACCGGTACGGAAAGGATATCGGCGAGCTTGGCGCGACCCCTGCTCTTCAGGCTCGCCTGAACCTCGGCGACGTCGACGCGGTGGTAGTGCGTGGCGTGGAGGGTCGCGGCAGTCGGCGAGGGAACCCAGGCGGTATTCGCGCCGGACTTCGGATGGGCGATCTTCTGCTCCAACATTGCCGCCATCAGGTCAGGCATCGCCCACATGCCCTTGCCGATCTGGGCGTGGCCGGAAAGCCCGCATTCGAGCCCGATATCGACGTTCCAGTTCTCGTAGGCGCCGATCCAGGCAGCCTGCTTCATGTCGCCCTTGCGGATCATCGGGCCGGCTTCCATCGAGGTGTGGATCTCGTCGCCGGTCCGGTCGAGGAAGCCGGTATTGATGAAGACGACGCGTTCACGGGCGGCGCGGATGCATTCCTTGAGGTTGACAGTCGTGCGCCGCTCCTCGTCCATGATGCCCATTTTCATGGTGTTTTCCGGAAGTCCAAGCGCCGCCTCGACGCGCGAAAAAATCTCGCAGGCGAAGGCGACCTCTTCAGGTCCATGCATCTTCGGCTTGACGACATACATGGAGCCCGCACGCGAATTTGCCCGGCGGCCATTGGGACCGATGTCGTGAAGAGCGATCAGCGCCGTCACCATGGCGTCCATGAGGCCCTCGGGAACCTCAACGCCGTCGCGGTCGAGGATCGCCGGATTGGTCATCAGGTGCCCGACATTGCGCACCAGCATCAGCGAGCGCCCGGGAAGCGTCAGCGTCGCGCCCTGCGGAGCCGTATAGACGCGATCAGCGCTGAGCTTGCGGGTGAAGGTCCGCCCTCCCTTCGTCACCTCTTCCGCGAGATCGCCCTTCATCAGGCCGAGCCAGTTGCGATAGACGACGATCTTGTCCTCGGCATCGACGGCTGCGACCGAGTCCTCGCAATCCATGATCGTGGTGATCGCCGATTCGAGGATGATGTCGGAAATGCCGGCCGAATCGGCCTTGCCGATCGGTGTCGACGCGTCGAGGACGATGATGATGTGGAGACCGTTCCGGCGGAGCACGATCTCGGTCGGTGCTGCGGCATCGCCGGCATAACCGGCGAACTGGACGGGATCGACGAGAGCGGTCTCGGCACCGTCGGCAAGCGTGACGGTGAGCGCCGTGCCGTCGATCGCAAAGGACTGCGCATCGCTCCAGCGACCGGCCGCAAGCGGCGCGCTCGCATCCAGGAAATCGCGTGCCCAGGAAATGACCTTGCCGCCGCGCACCGGGTTGTAGCCCTTGCCGCGCTCGGCGCCGTCCGTTTCGGCAATCGCGTCGGTGCCGTAGAGCGCATCATAAAGCGAGCCCCAGCGCGCATTGGCGGCATTGAGCGCATAGCGGGCGTTCATGACCGGCACGACGAGCTGCGGCCCGGCGATCGTCGCGATCTCGGGGTCGACATTGGCGGTCGAGACAGAACAGGCAGGCCCCTCCGGCAGGAGGTAGCCGATCTCCCGCAGGAAGGCTTCATAGGCTTCCATGTCGACCGGCGCGCCGTGCTCGCGGTACCAGGCATCAAGCTTCGCCTGCAACTCATCGCGCTTGGCAAGGAGAGCCCGGTTCTTCGGCGCGAGATCGTGGACGAGTTCGGAGAAAGAGGAAAAGAACCGCTCCGGATCGACGCCGGTGCCCGGCAATGCCTCTTCGACCAGAAAGCGGTGGAGCCCCGCATCGATCTTCAAACCATGCTTCTCAATGCGGTCCATGCGGCAGCTCCTGAAATCTCTCTGTTCCATATTCCAATAGGTAGGAGCGGGATGCGCACGGAAAAGCGCGGCGCCCGCTCACGCGCGCGGAAAGTCTCTCATCAATCCATTGCCTGTCAATTCCGCAAGGATGCGAAGAATTTTTTCCAAATTAGAAAAGATTAGAGATGTGCAATGCGCGGCCTGCCGCTCGCCGAGGCGATGAAGCGCGCCTCGATGAGCTTGCGGCTGCCCTCGACCTCGGGCGCATCGATTTCTTCCCACATCGTCGCGGCGGGCTCTTCGGCGCCATTCGCGCGTGCGGTCTCGAGCGCCATTGCCTCCGCGCGCCGGCGGGCGACGCCGAAAGCCTCGTCCTGATCGATGAAGCGCTCGCTCGCGCCCGCGCCGTTGACGATGAAAATGCCTTCTTCCGGCGTCGTGACGAAGACGGTGACGGTCGCCCGCACCTGGCCGACGACAGCGCCAATGGCATTTGCTACGTCGGCTTCCGCCGGGATCACCGCTTTCGTGCCGAGCATCTCGGCGATTGCAGGATAATAGACCGGCGCGGAGGCGCCGAGGCCGACGAGCGGTCGGTCGAGGCCGATCGAAAAGCGGACGATGCCGGGTTCGCGCTTCAACGCCCGATCGACGGCAAGCGAGGCAGCCGGATCGATCGCACCGGCGCCGTCCTCGTTGAGGCAGGCCTGCAGGATCACTTCCGAGGACTGGCGCGTCAGCCGGTCGACGATCATCTCAGCGAGAGCCTTCGCCGATGGCGCGATCGGCTGCCCCGAACCGTCCTTGGTTCGGGCGGCGATCTCGAGGCCGAGGCGGGCGGCCTCGGTGTTCCACTGCGCCTGCCGGCCAAGTACGTGCATCGCATCCGACGGGGTCAGGGCGCATATATGCACGAGTCCGCGCGCTACCAGCCGGTCGAGGGTCGCACGCTGGGGTGTGCTGACAAGCAGATCCGCAAGCGCCATCGGTACCATGCCGATACGGTCGTACAGGGCCTGCTCCTGCGGCTGCAGGCCGCTCGCCAGATGCTCGGGCAGGCCGGTGCGGACCGCAAGCCGGCCATCATGGCGGCCGGCATGCGTTGCCCGCAACTGCTTTTCGAGCACCGCCAGCACGGCGTCGCCATAGAGCGCCGTGGCAAGGCTCAAGGGCAGGAAGCGGCGGGGTCCGAGATCGAGCTTGGCCTTCAGGCCACGATCGTTGATCTTCACTTCGGAGTCGCCGCCGAGGCCGTAGGTGCGCATAGCGACCGCCTCGACCATGGTGCGGAAGCCGCCGACGACCGCCCCTTCCGCATCGAGCCGTGGCCGGCCCGCTTCGAGCACCGCGACGTCCGTCGTCGTGCCGCCGATATCGGAGACGACGGCCCCGTCGAGGCCGGTCAGATATCGGGCACCGACAAGGCTCGCTGCCGGCCCGGAGAGGATCGTCTCGATCGGCCTCAGCCGCGCTTCGGCGGCCGAGATCAGCGCGCCGTCGCCGCGCACCACCATCATCGGCACGTCGATGCCGCGGGCCTTGAGGAAGTCTTCGCAGGAGCCGATCAGCCGATCGATCATCGAGACGAGCCGGGCATTCAGCAGCGTCGTCAGCGCCCGGCGCGGTCCACCGAGCTTGGAGGAAAGCTCGTGGCTGCAGGTGACCGGCAGATGCGAGACCTCGCGGATGCGGTCGCGCACGCGCTTCTCGTGATCAGGGTTGCGTACCGCGAAATAGCCGGCGACAGCAAAGGACGAGACCTGGGTGCCAAGCGTCGGCAGCGCCTCGTCGAGCGCGCTCATGTCGAGCGGCGCTTCGCCGCCGTGAACGTTGTGGCCGCCGGGAAGAAAGATGACGGGATCGGACCCGAGCGCCTCCAGAAGTCCGTCGCGCTTCAGATCCTCCGGTCCGAAGCCGATCATCACCAGACCGGCGCGGCCGCCCTGCCCCTCGACCAGCGCATTGGTCGCGAGCGTCGTCGAGAGCGAGACGAGGCTGATCGCCGAGACCGGAACCCCGGCCTTTGCGAGCACGGCTTCGACCGCTCCGGATATGCCCTCGGCGAGATCGTGCCGGGTCGTCAGCGCCTTGGCCTTAGCGACGACGCCGGCGGATTCGCTGAAGAGAACGGCGTCGGTATAGGTGCCGCCGGTGTCGATGCCGAGAAGAAGATGCGAGGTCAATTTCTGCTCAGTCCAAAGTTGAGAATCGGAGGAGCCCAAAACGGGGAAGGGATCGCCCGTTGATAGGGCATATTTCGGGAAAAAACCATCGCGTGAGAGCGACCTTTGCGCGTCGGACTACTGCATGTTTCCTTAAATCGTCCCCGATTTAAGGACAAAAACATGCAGCCATTCAAAGTGCTACAGCGTCCTTTGTGCGTCTGAAAAGACGCACGGCGCTGTAGAGCAGAATCTAAGCAGCTTACAAGAGTGCAGGCGCCGATACCCCCCTCTGCCCTGCCCGGCATCCCCCAAGGGGGGAGATTCGCCAGAAGCAAAGCCCCTGCCGACAGCGAGCTCGCAACAAGTCGCCGACTTCGACGCGTAGCGTTGATTTGGTCGCGCGGCCATCGCAGCTTGCCGATCTCCCCCCTTGTGGGGGAGATGCCCCACAGGGCAGAGGGGGGTGCAGGCGAGAGACGCTACTCCAATCGGGCGGACACTCTCATCGGCAACCCACCTCTCGGCTGCGTCGTCAGCCTCTGCACCGGCCAGGGATGCGTCTCGTCGGTCAAATCGAAGCGGAAGCGGTGCATGAGCACGGCGAGCGCGATGACCGCCTCCTGCAGTGCGAAGGTCGCGCCGATGCAGACACGCGGCCCTGCGCCGAAGGGGAGATATTGGAAGCGGTTGATCTTCTCGCGGTTTTCGGGAAGGAAACGTTCCGGCATGAACGCGCGGGGTTTCTGCCAGTAGAGCACATGGCGATGCAGCGTCCAGGGCATGATCAGCACCGATATGCCTTTGCGGATCGGCACATGCTTGCCCTCAGGTGACGTCCATTCATCCTCTTCGATCGCGGCGCGATTGATCGACGGGGCCGGCGGATAGAGCCTCAATGCCTCTTCGAAGGCGGCGAGCACATGCGGCATGCGCCCCAGCCAGTCAACCGGATCGGCGCCGCTTGCCATTGTTTCGTCGATCTCCCGCTCCATCTCTTCGCGATAGGTGGGCGTATTTGCGACGCAATAGAGGCACCAGGCAAGCGCGCGCGCCGTCGTCTCGTGGCCGGCGCCGATGAAGGTCAGGATGTTGTCCTCGATCTCGGAGGTCGACAGTCCCTCAGGGCCCTCGATCTGGAGCAGCATGGTCAAGAAGTCGTTGGGGACGTTTTCCGACTGTTCGGCAATTCGCCTCCGGCGCTCCGCCATGGTCGCGGCGACGATGCCGCGGAATCGGCTGAGTACTTTCCGGCCACCGATCCGGGTGAGCCGCGGCACCCATTCCGGCGCGGTCAGCATATCCATTGGGTCGACGCGCCCCATCCGCTGGAGCAGTTCCTCGGTATGGGCGGCAAAGCCCCGCTTCTCCACGGCGATCTCGCCGGAGAAGAGCGTTTCAGTCAGGATTTCGAAGGTCAGCTCCGTCATATCGGCGGCAATGTTCGTGACGAAGGGCTCCGACAGGGCGGGCTCATAGCGTTCAGCGAATGCCTCCGAGACGCTGAGCATCTGGCCGGCGAAACCTTTCGCGTGGCGCGGCGTAAACACCGGCGCCATCGCCTTGCGCGATCTTCTCCAGACCTCCCCTTCCGCCGTCAGCAGCCCGTCGCGCAGAATCGGGCGGAGGACCAGCCGCCGAACTTTCGACATTTCGTAGTTGGCAGCGTTCTCGACGAGAATGTAGCGGATGAGCCCAGGATCGTTGACGATCAGGTTCCGCTGATTCATGAACTTCGTCTCGATCCAGGGCAAGGTGTAGGAGGGCTCGCCCCAGAGCTCGAGCGGGTTGCGCAGAACGGTGCGGATGATCTCAAGCCGCGAAGGAATGCGGTTGCGCGGGACGGGCGCGGGCGGCTCGAACGGCTCCGGTCGCGTGTCCATGTGAAATGCCTTTCTTGACGGCCCACCGTTTCAGTTTTTTACGGTGCAATCAAGAAAATGCTTCACGTGAATCATAAGGCAAGCCGGGATATGAGACGGTCGCCCTCGTGGCCGCTCACAACAGGCTTTCGAGCTCGGCGCGCTTTTCATTGACCAGCCAGCCGTAATAATTTTCCTCCGGCCAGTAGATCTCGCCGCCGGTATTCTTCGCTGCAAGCGCGGCCGCGCGCGCGTCGGGGTTGCCGACATTATAGAGCGTTGCCGTAAGGCCCGGATTGTTCGAAATGTCCATGCCGGCGATCGAGCGGTAGACGTCGATCGAATGGCGGATCGAGGCGGCCATGTAGGCAAGCGACACGTCCGGATCCATGATCGCCTCGTAGACGCCGCCGGCGTTGTTCTCGTCAAGGCGCTCATAGCCCGAGACGCGCGAGACCATGTCCGTCAGCATCAGGGCCGTCAAAGGATTGATCTGGCCGAGACCGAAAGTCTGGCCGGCGAAGAAGGGCTGGAAAAAGACGGCGCTGAAGCGATTGTTCGGGAAGGGTTTGCCGGCGACGGTGCGGCCACGGAACTCCCTGTCCCAGACGCGCTCGCGGCAGCTCCAGAGCGCGTAGGAGCCCTTCTCATCGGCACAGTCGGCAAATTGCGGCCGCTCCACGAACTCGGCGATCGACTCGCCGTCATAGCCGAATTGGAAGCTGTTGCCCGCATAGGCGGCCGCCTTGACGTAATAGGACTGCAGCCGATCATAGGCGTCGACATTGTAAGTATGTTCGCCGACGATCGCTCCGATCATGTGAATGGGCGCGATGCCATAGGCTGCCGCGGTCGACTTGATCTTGGCGACGAGCTGACGGTCGCTGGCGAGGAGATCGCGCACCTTCTCGAATTTCGCGTCGAAGGAGGTGCGGCCCGCCTTGGTGCGGCGGACGGAGGCGCCCGGAACGCTCGGCTGCTCCGCATGGCGATTGCCCTCCGGGACGGCACGGATCTCGGCCGCAGCCGAGGCCCCGGCGGAGAGGCAAAGCGTCGCGATCACAAACAGGCAGGCGGTAAGGCGCACGATCTGGTTTTCCTGTGAGACTTCCTAAGAAACTGGCGGACCCGGTTCGTCCGGGCGCGGCCCCCTAAGGCAAGATCATGTCAGAATGATGCCCTATTTCTTAACAGCTGCCGATCGCTCTAGAGAAAATGAAGGCGCCTGTCGAGTGACAGGCGCCCACAAATCGGTGATCGGCAGCAGCGTAAAGCCGCTGTCACAGGATATAGCGCGAGAGATCGGTGTTGGCCGCTAGATCGCCGACATTCTTGCGGACGTACTCCGCATCGATCGTGACCCCTTGGCCGCCGCTGTCCGGCGCGTTGAACGAGATATCGTCGAGGACGCGCTCCATTACCGTCTGCAGGCGGCGTGCGCCGATGTTCTCGACATTGGCGTTGAGCTGGACGGCGACCTCCGCAAGCGCGTCGATGGCGTCCTCGGTGAAGTCGAGCGCGACGCCCTCGGTCTCCAAGAGCGCCTTGTATTGGCGGATAAGGCTTGCCTCCGTCTCCGTCAGGATGCGGCGGAAATCCTCCTTGGTAAGCGCGCGGAGCTCCACCCGGATCGGCAGACGGCCCTGCAGTTCGGGCAGGAGATCCGACGGCTTCGACACGTGGAACGCGCCTGACGCGATGAAGAGGATGTGGTCGGTCTTCACCGGCCCGTATTTCGTCGCCACCGTCGTGCCCTCGACCAGCGGCAGGAGGTCGCGCTGCACGCCCTCGCGCGAAACGCCGGCGCCGAGGCCGCCGTCGCGGGCGGCGATCTTGTCGATCTCGTCGAGGAAGACGATGCCGTCGTTTTCCGCCGCGGCCATCGCTTCGCGCTGGATCTGCTCGTTGTCAAGCAGCTTGTCCGATTCGTCGTTGATCAGGAGCTCATAGGAGTTCTTGACGGTCGTCTTGACCTTCTTTGTCCTGCCGCCGAGCGCCTTGCCGAACATTTCCGAGAGGTTCAGCACACCGATATTGGCGCCCGGCATGCCCGGAATCTCGAAGCCGCCCGGCGCGCCGGTTTCGGCGATATCGACCTCGATCTCCTTCTCGTCGAGCTCATTGGCGCGCAGCTTCCTGCGGAAGGAATCACGCGTCGCCGGCGAGGCGGTCGCGCCAACCAGGGCATCGAGCACCCGCTCTTCCGCGTTCTGGTGTGCCTTGGCCTTCACTTCGGCGCGTTTCTTCTCGCGCACGAGCGTGATGCCGACCTCGACGAGATCGCGCACGATCTGCTCGACGTCGCGGCCGACATAGCCTACCTCGGTGAACTTAGTGGCCTCGACCTTGACGAAGGGTGCACCGGCAAGCTTGGCGAGACGGCGGGAAATCTCCGTCTTGCCGACGCCCGTCGGGCCGATCATCAGGATGTTCTTCGGCATGACCTCGTCGCGCAGCTCGTCGCTGAGTTGCTGACGACGCCAACGGTTGCGCAAGGCGATCGCCACGGCGCGCTTCGCATCCTTCTGGCCGATAATGTAGCGGTCGAGCTCCGAAACGATTTCTCTGGGTGAAAAGTTGGTCATCAATTCCTCTCAAATTCCGTCCGCGTCAGCTCCATCAGGAGTGTCCGACCGGACTTGTCTATCCATTCGCCGAAGGGCACGAAGCCGGCCTTCGAATAGGCGCGGACCGCGCGACGGTTGCCCGCATCGGGGTCGATGACGATGCGTGCGGCGCCATTTTCGAACAGCCTTCCCGCAAAGGCCTTGAGGACTGGCGCGGCAACACCCCTGCCGGTCATCTCGGGCGGGCCGATGAAGATGTCGACGCCGGGCGTATCGGACGAGAGGTCCTTCGCCCAGGGCTCCTCGTCATATTGCGAGGGGATCCAGGACTGGATGTAGCCGGCCGGCTCGCCCTTCACATGGAAGACGAAGCCGTCGACCTCGCCCTTCGCACAACCGTCACGGATCAATCCGAGTTCCACGTCCGGATCGCCCCACCATTGTCGGACATGCGGCTCCGAAAGCCAGGCAAGCAGCATCGGCAGGTGGCGCTCGGCCACGCGCTCGAAGCTGACATCTGCCGGCTCAATCCGCATCCAGCGTCTCCACGACGATGTTGTGGTTGGTGTAAACGCAGATATCGCCGGCGATTTCGAGGGCGCGCCGGGCAACTTCCTCGGCCGACCTGTCGCTGTCCATCAGGGCGCGGGCGGCCGCAAGCGCATAGTTCCCGCCCGAGCCGATGGCAATCGTGCCGTGCTCCGGTTCGAGCACGTCGCCATTGCCGGTGATCGCGAGCGTCACCGTCCTGTCGGCAACCAGCATCATCGCCTCGAGGTTGCGCAGATATTTGTTCGTGCGCCAGTCCTTGGCAAGTTCGACGGCCGCACGCATCAGCTGGTCGGGATATTGTTCGAGCTTCGCCTCGAGCCGCTCCAAGAGTGTGAAGGCGTCCGCCGTCGCGCCGGCAAAGCCGGCGATTACGTCGCCTTTCGACAGGCGGCGGACCTTGCGGGCATTGCCCTTCATCACGGTCTGGCCAAGGCTCACCTGGCCGTCTCCCGCCATCACCACCTTGCCGTTCTTGCGCACCGTGATGATGGTCGTCGCATGCATCGTTCCGTAAGGATTGTGTTCGCTCATGAAGATACCCATAGGCCCCGGATCGGGGCATTGCGGCTTGAAGGAGTCTGTTACTCGAGGCCTATGTAAGTGTGCCTCACGCGATTGCAAATGTCCCGCGCATCGCGACCACCGCCCCAACGACCCGCTCGTTCGAATCTCCGTTGCAGTTCTGGATATTTCGCGCCTCCCCTGATATGGAGCGGCTCTGGAGCGGAACGGGCACGCAAGGTCCGCCTTGCAGCACCGCGTTTCGTCCAACTTCATTGATATCGCTCCGGTCGCAGGGTCCTTTTGATCCCGATCTTCGGAGAGCGTAAAGGAGAGCCTGATGGCAGACGTGACGCAGACCCGCACCGGCCAGGTTTCGCGAAAGACGAATGAAACCGCCGTCTCCGTCTCCGTCAACATCGACGGAACGGGCGTGTCGAAGATCGCGACAGGCGTCGGCTTCTTCGATCATATGCTGGACCAGCTCTCGCGCCACTCGCTGATCGACATGGAGATCAAGGCGGACGGAGACCTTCATGTCGACGACCACCACACCGTCGAGGACACGGGCATCGCCATCGGCCAGGCGATCGCCAAGGCGCTCGGCGACCGCCGCGGCATCACCCGCTATGCCTCGATCGATCTCGCCATGGACGAGACGATGACGCGCGCCGCCGTCGACGTCTCGGGACGGCCTTTCCTCGTCTGGAACGTGAGCTTCACCTCGCCGAAGATCGGCACCTTCGATACCGAACTCGTGCGCGAGTTCTTCCAGGCGCTCGCCCAGCATGCCGGCATCACTCTGCATGTGCAGAACATCTACGGCGCCAACAACCACCATATCGCCGAGACCTGCTTCAAATCCGTCGCCCGCGTGCTCCGCACCGCTACCGAAATCGATCCGCGCCAGGCTGGACGCGTTCCCTCGACCAAGGGCACACTCGCCTGAGCCGGCCAAATCTGGCTTAAAGACATGGCCTCCTATCTGATCATGACCCCGCCCGGCGCACCGGCAGACGACGAGAAAGCGCGGTTCATCGCAGACGGCTTTTCCTGGGCCGCCTTTTTCTTTCCCGCCATCTGGCTTCTCGTCAAACGTGCCTGGCTCCTCGGAATCGCCGTTGCTGTTCTGCAAATTCTGTTAATCCTTCTCTCGACGATCCCGGGTGGATTTGCGGCCGCGCTCATCATGCAGATCGCGCTCAGCCTCCTCGTCTCGCTCGAAGGGCCGCTTTTCGTCGCCAAAAGGCTCACGGCACGGGAGTGGACGCTCCGCTCGATCATTCCGGCGCGCGATCGCGAAACGGCGGAAGAGATTTATTTCTCGAACACGGCGGCCGACAATCCTGGAAAGGCAACTCCGTTGCCGTCGATCGAGTGGTCCACGACGAAACGGCCGCGCCGCACCTCCGGACTCGGCTTTTTTGAATCCTATGGAGAACGCTGATGCGGGTCGCCATCATTGACTATGGATCGGGCAACCTGCGCTCGGCCACCAAGGCTTTCGAGCGGGCGGCGCGCGAAGCCGGCATCGCCGCGGAGATCGACCTCACCGAAAGGCCGGAACGGGTCGCCTCCGCCGACCGCATCGTGCTTCCGGGTGTCGGCGCCTATGCCGATTGCCGGCGCGGCCTGGCGAGCGTCGCCGGCATGCAGGAAGCGCTGACGGAGGTCGTCGAAAAGGCCGGGCGGCCCTTCCTCGGCATCTGCGTCGGCATGCAGCTCATGTCCTCGCGCGGCCTCGAAAAGACCATCACCGAGGGTTTTGGCTGGATACCGGGTGACGTCGTCGAGATGACGCCCGAGGACCCGTCGCTGAAAATCCCCCAGATCGGCTGGAACACATTGAGGCTCAGGCGCCCGCACGCGCTGTTCGAAGGCATTGCGACCGGCGAGAGTGGGCTGCACGCCTATTTCGTGCATTCCTATCACCTCGCCGCCACAAATGCCGAGGACGTGGTTGCCGAGACGGACTACGGCGGACCGGTGACGGCCTTCGTCGCGAACGGCAACAGGGCGGGCGCGCAATTCCATCCGGAAAAGAGCCAGACGCTCGGCCTGGCCCTAATTTCCAATTTCCTGCGTTGGAAGCCTTGAGGCTTCGCGCGATCCGAACGGACGAACATATGATTCTCTTCCCCGCGATCGACCTCAAAGACGGGCAATGCGTGCGCCTGAAGCTCGGCGACATGGACCAGGCGACCGTCTACAATCCCGACCCCGCCGCCCAGGCGCGCGCCTTCGAGGAGCAGGGTTTCGAATGGCTGCATGTCGTCGACCTCAACGGCGCCTTTGCCGGGGAGACGGTGAACGGTGCCGCCGTCGACGCAATCCTCAAGGCGACGAAAAATCCGGTGCAGCTCGGCGGCGGCATACGCACGCTCGAGCATATCGAGAGGTGGCTCGGCCGCGGACTCAAGCGCGTTATCCTCGGCACGGTTGCCGTGCGCAATCCGGCGCTGGTGATCGAGGCCTGCCGCAAGTTCCCGGGCCGCGTGGCAGTTGGCATCGACGCCAAAGGCGGCAGGGTGGCGGTCGAGGGCTGGGCGGAAGCCTCCGAACTCGGCGTCATCGAGCTCGCCAGGAAATTCGAGGGTGCCGGCGTCGCGGCGATCATCTACACCGATATCGACCGCGACGGCATCCTCACCGGCATCAACTGGGCCTCGACGCTGGAGCTCGCCGATGCGGTCACGATCCCTGTCATCGCCTCCGGCGGGCTCGCTTCGATGGATGACATCCGCAGGATGACGGCTCCCGATGCATGGAAGCTCGAAGGCGCCATTTCCGGCCGGGCGCTCTATGACGGCCGCATAGATCCCAAGGAGGCCCTGGCCTTGATCCGGGAAGCGAGAAAGGGGATGGTCCGATGACGCTCAAAGCGCGAGTGATCCCCTGCCTCGACGTCAAGGACGGGCGCGTCGTCAAGGGCGTCAATTTCGTCGATCTCATCGACGCCGGCGATCCGGTGGAGGCGGCACGCGCCTATGATGCCGCCGGCGCCGACGAGCTCTGTTTCCTCGACATCACCGCCTCCTCCGACAATCGCGAAACGATCTTCGACGTCGTCGCGCGCACCGCCGAGCAGTGCTTCATGCCGCTCACCGTCGGCGGGGGCGTGCGTCAGGTCGCCGATATCCGCAAGCTCTTGCTTGCCGGCGCCGACAAGGTATCGATCAACACGGCCGCGGTGAAGAACCCGGAATTCGTCGCCGAGGCCGCCGACAAGTTCGGCAATCAGTGCATCGTCGTCGCGATCGACGCCAAGAAGGTTTCGACGCAAGGCGAGGCGGACCGGTGGGAGATCTTCACCCATGGCGGTCGTCACCCAACGGGCATCGACGCGATAGAGTTCGCCCGCAAGGTCGTCGATCTCGGTGCCGGCGAAATCCTTCTGACATCGATGGATCGCGACGGCACGAAGGCGGGCTACGATATCAAGCTGACGCGGGCGATCGCCGACGCGGTGCGTGTGCCGGTGATTGCGTCGGGCGGCGTCGGCACGCTCGATCATCTGGTGGAAGGGATCCGCGACGGCCATGCGACGGCGGTGCTCGCCGCATCGATCTTCCACTTCGGCACCTACAGCATCGGCGAGGCTAAGCGTTACATGGCCGAGAACGGCATCGCCATGCGCCTCGATTGAGGCGGGGCCGGCAACGAAAAGGGATCTGACCATGACCGAGTTCACTCTCTCCGACCTGGAGAAGATCGTGGCGACCCGCGCCAAGGCGGCGCCGGAGGACTCCTGGACCGCGAAGCTCGTCGCGGCCGGCCAGCAGAAGGCGGCCAAGAAGCTCGGAGAGGAGGCGGTGGAAACGGTGATAGCGGCGATCCGCGACGATCGGAAGAATCTGGTCGATGAGAGTGCCGATCTCCTCTATCATCTTATGGTCGTATTGAATATCGCCGCCGTCCCGTTGCAGGATGTGATGAGCGAACTGGCCAGGCGGACGAGCCAATCCGGCCTGCAGGAGAAGGCAAACCGGCAGAATCCATGAGCATCGCCGCGAAAGACATCGAACCGGTGGACGTTCCGGGCAACCTCAAAGGCGGCGAATATTCGCCCTATCACGTCTTCTCCGCCGAGGAATGGTCGCGTTTTCGCGCCGATACGCCGCTGACGCTGACGTCCGACGAGGTCACGCGGCTGCGCTCGCTCAACGACCCGGTCGATCTCGACGAGGTGCGGCAGATCTATCTGTCGCTGTCGCGGCTTCTCTCGGCCCATGTCGAAGCCTCGCAGCTCCTCTTTCACCAGCGCAAGCGCTTCCTCAGCATGTCGGACGAAACGAAGACGCCCTTCGTCATCGGCATCGCCGGCTCGGTCGCCGTCGGCAAGTCGACGACCGCGCGCATCCTCGCCGAGCTGCTTGCGCGCTGGCCCTCGAGCCCAAAGGTGGATCTCGTCACCACGGACGGCTTCCTTTATCCGAACGCGATCCTGCAGCGGGAAAACATGATGGATCGCAAGGGCTTCCCCGAGAGCTACGACATCGGCGCGCTGCTCAGATTCCTCTCGGCGATCAAGGCGGGCCGGCCGAACGTCAAGGCACCGACCTATTCGCACCTGACTTACGACGTCATCCCCGACCAGTTCCAGGTTATCGACCGGCCGGACATTCTGATCTTCGAGGGAATCAATGTCTTGCAGTCGCGCAATCTGCCCGCCGACGGCAAAATCGTGCCGATGGTCTCGGATTTCTTCGACTTTTCGATCTATATCGACGCGGAAGAGAGTCTGATCCACAGCTGGTATGTGAGCCGCTTCATGCGCCTGCGCGAGACGGCGTTTCAGAACCCGCAGTCCTTCTTCCATCGCTACGCGACGATCGGCGAGGACGCGGCGCGGGCGATCGCCGAAGGGCTCTGGCACAACATCAATCTCAAGAACCTGCACCAGAATATCCTGCCGACACGTCCGCGCGCCGACCTCATCCTGCAGAAGGGGCCCAACCACCTGACCCAGACGGTGGCGCTGAGGAAGCTCTGAGCGATAGAGGTAGCCAACGGCTTTCGACCTTCGATCGATAAAATCGGGAAAGCGGGCGTTGAAAGCCCCTCTGCCTGTTAAGGATTGACCCGCCGCAGCGTCAGATTGAGGCGGCCGCCGTTCTTCAAGAGCGTCGAGGTATTCGGATAGATGCGATCGACGCCGTGGAAGGCGAGGCGTCCTTCGCCGCCGAGCACGACGACGTCGCCGCTTTCGAGCCTGAACGACACGGTCTGCCCGCCGCGCGTCTTGCCGCCTACACGGAAGAGGCAGCTATCGCCGAGCGAGATCGAAACCACGGCGGTTTCGAGGTCGCGCTCGTCCCTGTCCTGGTGCAAACCCATGCGCGCGTCGGCCGAGTAGAAATTGACGAGGCAGGCCTCCGGCGTCTTGTCGCTTCCCGAAACGGCGCGCCAGATTTCGAGCAGCATGTTCGGCAGCGGCGGCCACGGCCTGCCAGTCACCGGATGCTCTGCCTGGTAGCGGTAGCCGCGCTCACGATCGGTGACCCAACCGAGCGAACCGCAATTCGTCATGCGCACCGACATCGGCTTGCCGGTCTTCGGCATTTCCGGCACATAGAGCGGCGCCTCGGCGACGATCGCGCGAACGGCCTCGACCAGTTTCTCTTGCCGCGAACGGTCGAGAAAGCCCGGAATATGTCTCACGCCTTTCGGCAGCACCAGCATTGCCAGCTTCTTCCGTTATCACGCATTGTCTGGCCGTTCCACGTCACGAAATGAACTAGCGCCCGCGGGCGCTCAGGACCACCCGAAAGCGGCCTTGGAGACTTCACTCGCCCTCGGGACGGCCGCGCAGCTTCTTGACCTCGGCGCGGCCGGATTTCTCCTTCAGCCGCCGCTCGATGGAACTGCGCGTCGGCTTCGTCTTCCTGCGCGGCGGAGGCGGCGGTTCTGCCGCCTTCAGGATCAGTTCCTTCAGCCGATCGCGGGCGTCCTCGCGGTTGCGCTCCTGGCTGCGGAAGCGATTGGCCTCGATCATCAGCACGCCATCCTTGGAGACCCTGCGGCCCGCCAGTTTCAGCGCATTGGCCTTGACGCGCTCCGGCAGCGACGGCGAAGCCTGGACATCGAAGAAAAGCTGGACGGCCGTCGACACCTTGTTGACGTTCTGTCCGCCCGGTCCGCCGGCCAGCACGAATTGCTCCGTCAGCTCCCAGCCGGCGATCACGATATTCTCGTCGATGTAAAGCGGTTCGCTTGCCATGTTCGCTCCTCAGCGTTCTATGGCACAGAGTCGTGCGCTTGAGAACGACCACGCAAATGCAAAACCCGGCCGCAGGCGGCCGGGTTTCACGTGAATCATGGCATCGCGATTATTCGGCGGCAACCTTGGCGCCTGGAGCGGCGTCGCGTACGCTGCCGTCGACATGGCTTTCGAACTTGGCGAAGTTCGCGATGAACATGTCGACCAGACGGCGGGCCTGGACGTCATAGGCGGCGCCGTCGGCCCAAGTCGAACGCGGGTCCAGGATACGGTCGTCGACACCCGGAACTGATACCGGCACCGCAAAGCCGAAATGCGCATCCGTACGGAAGTTGGCGCCGTTCAAGGAGCCGTCGAGCGCGGCGGAAAGCAGGGCACGCGTCACTTTGATCGGCATCCGGCTTCCGGTGCCATAGGCGCCGCCGGTCCAGCCGGTGTTGACCAGCCAGCAGGTCACGCCGTTCTTGGCAATGAGCTCCTTGAGCAGGTTTCCGTAGACCGACGGATGACGCGGCATGAAGGGGGCGCCGAAGCAGGTCGAGAAGGTCGCTTCCGGTTCCGTTACGCCCTTTTCGGTGCCGGCGACCTTGGCGGTGTAGCCGGAGAGGAAGTGATACATCGCCTGTTCCGGCGTCAGCTTGGCGATCGGCGGCATCACGCCGAAGGCATCGGCCGTCAGCATGATGATGGTGCGCGGCTGCGGCGCCGTGCCGGTCTCACTGGCGTTCGGAATAAAATCGAGCGGATAGGCGATGCGGGTGTTTTCCGTGAGCGATCCGTCGTCGAAATCGGGAACGCGCCGCTCGTCCAGAACGACGTTTTCCATGACCGTGCCAAAGCGCCGCGTCGTCGAGTAGATCTCCGGCTCGGCCGTTTCCGACAGGCGGATGGCTTTGGCATAGCAGCCGCCTTCGAAGTTGAAGACGCCCTTTTCGCCCCAACCGTGCTCGTCATCGCCGATCAGCGTGCGGTTCGGGTCAGCCGAGAGCGTCGTCTTGCCGGTACCGGAGAGGCCGAAGAAGACCGCGGTGTCGCCGGCGGGGCCGACATTCGCCGAGCAGTGCATCGGCATGACCGACTTCTTCGGCAGGAGGTAGTTGAGCACCGTGAAGACCGACTTCTTCATCTCGCCGGCATAGGAGGTGCCGGCGATCAGCACGAGACCGTTCGTCAGGTCGCAGGCGATGATCGTCTCGCTGCGGCAGCCGTGGCGCGCCGGATCGGCCTTGAAGCTCGGCAGGTCGATGATCGTCAGCTTCGGCTGGAAAGTCGCCAGCGCCTCACGCTCCGGACGGATCAAGAGATTGCGGATGAAGAGCGAATGCCATGCGAATTCGGTGACGACGCGCGTCGGCAGGGCGTTTTCCGGATCGGCGCCGCCGATCAGGTCCTGCACATAGAGCGACATGCCCTTGGCGTGCGCCAGCATGTCCTGGCGAAGGCGCTCGAAGTTTTCCGGAGAGATGTGGTTGTTGTTGTCCCACCAGATCTGATCGGCCGTTGCGGCGTCTCGCACGACATACTTGTCCTTGGGGGACCGGCCGGTGTGCTGGCCCGTACGAGCGCTGAGGGCGCCATGGGCGGTCAACTGAGCTTCGCCGCGGCGAAGGGCCTCCTCGTAAAGCTGCCCCGCCTCGAAGTTATAGCGAACGACCGAGAGGTCCGAGAATCCGAGCGTTTCCAGTCCGTTCGAGGGGTTGCGGCTGCCAAGCTCATCCATGGTCAAGCTTCCTTCGTGTTTGGCCATTGGCGTTGAATTTCGTCGGAACATACCGGCAAGGTCAGCGCAAGACAAGACACGGCTTGCTAAAACAATAATGATATCAGTACATTAATCGATTTAAAGAAAAATATGCATTTTTTAATCGGTTGAATCACAGGGCGCGGGAAGCTATTTTTCACAGGATTTCCGGGGGACGGGATCAGGTGCTTTTGTACTTCGCCACAATTTGTTCCACCTTTATACTCAAGTAACGCATCCGTGACTCGCGCTGCCGCCGTTCTCAAAGGTGGATTCCGGCGCCGGACCCCAAAGACGGAGTTGAACTACGATGCAGACCATCGCGCTTGTCGATGACGACCGCAACATCCTGACATCGGTGTCGATCGCCCTCGAAGCCGAGGGCTACAAGGTCGAAACCTATACCGATGGTGCTTCCGCACTCGAGGGCCTCTTGGCGCGCCCGCCGCATCTGGCAATCTTCGACATCAAGATGCCACGCATGGACGGCATGGAACTGCTGCGGCGGTTGAGACAGAAGTCCGATCTGCCGGTGATCTTCCTCACCTCCAAGGACGAGGAGATCGACGAACTCTTCGGCCTGAAGATGGGGGCGGACGATTTCATCACCAAGCCCTTCTCGCAGCGTCTGCTGGTCGAGCGGGTGAAGGCGATCCTGCGCCGGGCGCCAACTCGCGACGCCGCCGCTGCCGCTGCCGGCGGCGCGGCCAAAAACGGCGAGGCGCCATCCCGCTCGCTCGAGCGCGGTCAGCTTGTCATGGACCAGGAGCGCCACACCTGCACCTGGAAGAACGAACCGGTGACGCTGACGGTCACGGAATTCTTGATCCTCCATTCGCTGGCGCAGCGCCCCGGTGTCGTGAAGAGCCGCGACGCGCTGATGGATGCCGCCTATGACGAGCAGGTCTATGTCGACGACCGGACGATCGACAGCCACATCAAGCGGCTTCGCAAGAAGTTCAAGATGGTCGACGGCGACTTCGACATGATCGAAACCCTCTACGGAGTCGGCTACCGCTTCCGCGAGACGGCCTGAACGGTCGCGGGCTTGCCTTCGCGCCGATTGTGGCTCATTGAGAACCGCAGCCACGGCTGATCGCAGACGGCAATGGAGGTGGCTGCGGTCCGCTTCGTGCCATTCCGCCCCGGACCTCGGCCAGTCGTGCGCAGGGCGTTGGCGGAAGGCGCGCCGGCTCGAACCGCCGGTGCAAGGAAAGCAAGGCGACGGAAGTCCGTCGCGGGAGCGGAAGACTTGGTAGCAGTCTTGCAGGGCGAGATCGAAGATTCTGACGGACGGAGCGCAGCGTCGCGCGGGCAGCGCCGATGGGCGCATCCGTTTACGCTGATCCGGCGCCTGTTCGGCAACGCCGTCTTCTCGAGCCTTACGCGACGCATTGTCTTCTTCAACCTCGTGGCGCTCGTCGTTCTCGTCGGCGGGATCATGTATCTGAACCAGTTCCGCGAGGGCCTCATCGACGCCCGGGTGGAAAGCCTGCTGACGCAGGGCGAGATCATCGCCGGCGCCATTTCCGCCTCCGCCTCGGTCGACACCAACTCGATCACCATCGATCCGGAAAAGCTGCTGGAGCTGCAGGCCGGCGAGAGCATCACGCCGCTGCCGAGCGACGAGGACCTCGAATTCCCGATCATCCAGGAACGTGTCGCGCCGGTTCTCAGAAGACTGATCTCGCCGACGCGCACGCGCGCGCGCCTGTTCGATGCCGATGCCGACCTGCTCCTCGACTCGCGCCACCTCTACAGCGGCGGCCAAGTGCTTCGTTTCGACCTGCCGCCGGTCGATCCGGAAACTCCGAGCGTCACGGAAAGGATCAGCACCTGGTTCAACCGGCTCTTACAGCCAGGCGACCTGCCGCTCTACAAGGAGCCGCCAGGCGGCAACGGCTCGATTTACCCCGAGGTGATGAACGCGCTCACCGGCGTGCGCGGCGCCGTCGTGCGCGTCACCGAGAAGGGCGAGCTCATCGTTTCCGTGGCGGTACCGGTGCAGCGTTTCCGCGCCGTCCTCGGCGTATTGCTTCTCTCGACGCAGGCGGGCGACATCGACAAGATCGTCCATGCCGAGCGGCTGGCGATCATCCGCGTCTTCGGCGTGGCGGCGCTCGTAAACGTCATCCTGTCGCTGCTGTTATCCTCGACGATTGCCAATCCGCTCAGGCGGCTGTCGGCCGCTGCCATCCGCGTGCGCCGCGGCGGTGCCAAGGAACGCGAGGAGATCCCCGACTTCTCCTCCCGCCAGGATGAGATCGGCAACCTCTCGGTGGCGCTGCGCGAAATGACGACAGCGCTCTACGACCGCATTGCGGCGATCGAGAATTTCGCTGCCGACGTCAGCCATGAGCTCAAGAACCCGCTCACGTCCCTGAGGAGCGCCGTCGAAACGCTGCCGCTGGCGCGCACGGAGGAATCGAAGAAGCGGCTGCTCGACGTCATCCAGCACGACGTCCGGCGCCTCGACCGGCTGATCAGCGACATTTCCGACGCCTCACGGCTCGATGCCGAGCTTGCCCGCAGCGACGCGAAGAAGGTCGATCTCGAAAAGCTCCTCGGCGACCTCATCGATATTTCCCGCCAGATCCGCGGCAAGAAGAAACAGGTGCTGCTCGACTTCGTCGTCGATCGCAAGGACAATCCGAGGGCGAGCTTCGTCGTCAGCGGCTATGAGCTGCGCATCGGCCAGATCATCACCAACCTGATCGAGAACGCCCGCTCCTTCGTTCCCGAACCGAATGGCCGCATCATCATCCGACTGACCCGCTCGCGCTCGCGCTGTCTCGTCTATGTGGAAGACAACGGCCCGGGCATCCAGGCGGAAGACATCGACCGGATTTTCGAACGGTTCTACACGGACCGACCGGAGGGCGAGGATTTCGGCCAGAACTCGGGCCTCGGGCTTTCGATCTCGCGCCAGATCGCCGAGGCGCATGGCGGAACGCTCAAGGCCGAGAATATTGTCGGCAAGGGCGGCGACGTGACCGGCGCGCGCTTCATTCTCTCGCTGCCGGCCGAGCCGCACCCGTGAGCGCTGCGAGCTGCAACATCCACGCCACGGCCATGGTTCTCGGCACGACGGGCTTCCTTGTCACCGGGCCTTCCGGCTCGGGCAAGTCGGCACTGGCGCTTGCCTGCATTTACGAGGTGCGGCGTCGCGGCCGCTTCGCGGCACTCGTCGCCGACGATCGGGTGGATCTTTCGCTGGAAAACGACCGGATCGTCGCGCGCTGCCCCGCCGCCATTCGCGGTCTGATCGAGGTTCGGGGCAGCGGCATCGCGGAGGTTGAAACCATCTCGGCCTGCGTTCTCGAATGGGCCATCACGCCGTCAAGGGCCCCTTTCGATCCCCGCATGCCGCCGGAGCAGGAGGAACTGCCGCTTCAAATCGGGCGAAGTCTGCCGCTGTTGCGTCTTCCCGTTGAAGGGCCACTGTCGCCCGTCGATGCACTCGTCGCTCTATCGCCTGAAAAATTAGGACTTTAGCCTTATTCAAAGGCAGGAAGGCTGCTTTTTCGGCATTTTGGGCTTGCACTTCGCCTTTTCCTTGCCAAGATGGCCGCCCCAATAGGTGGACGAAATTGCTGCAGTGCGATATCTGACCATCACCGAGTTGCATATGCAGTTGGAGCAAAGATACCCATGATCGGACTTGTGCTTGTCACGCATGGCAAGCTGGCGGATGAGTTTCGGCATGCATTAGAGCACGTTGTCGGTCCGCAGAAATTCATCGAGACCGTCTGCATCGGCCCCGAGGACGACATGGATCAGCGGCGCCAGGATATCCTCGACGCCGTCGAGAAAGCCAACGAGGGCAACGGCGTCATCATCCTGACGGATATGTTCGGCGGTACACCCTCCAATCTCGCCATTTCCGTCATGCGCGGCGGCAGCGTCGAAGTGGTCGCCGGGGTCAACCTGCCGATGCTGATCAAGCTCGCGGGCGTGCGCGGCGAGAGCGACATGGACAAGGCGCTTGTCGAAGCCTCCGAGGCGGGACGCAAATACATCAATGTCGCCAGCCGCGTTCTGAGTGGAAAATGATGGATCACCGCCCGGACACGGTGCTGACGCGCGAGCTGCTCATCATCAACAAGCGAGGCCTGCACGCGCGGGCCTCCGCGAAATTCGTGCAGACGGTCGAGGCCTATGATGCCGAGATCACTGTATCCAAAGACGGAATGACGGTCGGCGGCACGTCGATCATGGGGCTGATGATGCTGGCCGCCAGCACCGGCTGCACCGTCTTCGTCACCGCCAGCGGAGCCCAGGCGGAAGAGGCCCTCAACGCGCTCGACGCGCTGGTGCGGGACAAATTCGGCGAAGAGATTTGAATTGCCCCTCACCTTAGTTCTCTCCCCGCAAGCGGAGACGTGGGGCGACACATATATCCTTCTCCCGCCGGCACTGATATAAACATATAAAGACCTCTTTATATGATGGTTGCCCTCTCCGGTGATTCCTGATAGACCGAACGCACTCTCCCCGTGATCTCGAAGCGCGGGAGGCATGTCACGCCGCCAACTCGCCATAGGGCCGGCGGCCCAAAGGATCAGCCTGGAGAACTCCATGACCGCAACTCAGGACTATATTGTCGCCGATATCGGGCTAGCCGATTTCGGCCGCAAGGAAATCGCCATCGCCGAAACGGAAATGCCGGGCCTGATGGCCTGCCGTGAGGAGTTCGGCGCATCGCAGCCGCTGAAGGGCGCCCGCATTACCGGTTCGCTGCACATGACCATCCAGACCGCCGTGCTGATCGAGACGCTGGTCGCGCTCGGCGCCGAAGTCCGCTGGGCCTCGTGCAACATCTTCTCAACGCAGGACCACGCCGCTGCGGCCATCGCCGCGCGCGGCATTCCGGTCTTCGCCGTCAAGGGCGAGACACTCGAGGAATACTGGTCCTACACCGACAAGATCTTCCAGTGGGCCGATGGCGGCCTGTCGAACATGATCCTCGACGACGGCGGCGACGCGACCATGTACATCCTGCTCGGCGCGCGCGCCGAAGCCGGCGAGAACGTGCTCGCGAATCCCGGTTCGGAAGAGGAGGAAATCCTCTTCGCGCAGATCAAGAAGCGCCTTGCCGCAACGCCGGGCTGGTTCACCAAGCAGCGTGACGCCATCAAGGGTGTGACGGAAGAGACGACTACCGGTGTCAATCGTCTCTATCAGCTCCAGGCCAAGGGCCTCCTGCCCTTCCCGGCGATCAACGTCAACGACAGCGTCACCAAGTCGAAGTTCGACAACAAGTACGGCTGCAAGGAATCGCTCGTCGACGGCATCCGCCGCGGCACCGACGTGATGATGGCCGGCAAGGTCGCCGTGGTCTGCGGCTATGGCGACGTCGGCAAGGGTTCCGCCGCCTCGCTGAGCGGCGCCGGCGCACGCGTGAAGATCACCGAGATCGACCCGATCTGCGCCCTGCAGGCCGCCATGGACGGCTATGAAGTGGTCCAGCTCGAAGACGTCGTCTCGACCGCCGACATCTTCATCACCACGACCGGCAACAAGGACGTGATCCGCATCGAGCACATGCGCGAGATGAAGGACATGGCGATCGTCGGCAATATCGGCCACTTCGACAACGAGATTCAGGTCTCGGCGCTCCGGAACCTGAAGTGGACCAACGTGAAGCCGCAGGTCGACCTCGTCGAGTTCCCGAAGGGCAACCGTATCATTCTCCTGTCCGAAGGCCGCCTGCTCAACCTCGGCAACGCCACAGGCCATCCGTCCTTCGTGATGTCGGCCTCCTTCTCCAACCAAGTCCTGGCGCAGATCGAGCTCTTCACCAAGGGCGCGAGCTACAAGAATGAGGTTTACGTGCTGCCGAAGCAGCTCGATGAGAAGGTGGCGCGCCTGCATCTTGCCAAGCTCGGTGCCAAGCTGAGCGAGCTGTCGGAGGAACAGGCCGCCTATATCGGCGTGAAGCCGCAGGGCCCGTTCAAGGCGGAACACTACAGGTACTAATCCTTACCCGGGCAATCCACAACATCTTGTGGCCGCGATCTTGACAAGAGATCGCGGCCTCTTTTTTGGACCGCGCACTTTCCGCCGATTCTTCAAACAAGTATGCTTAAGTCATTGATTCGTGACGCTGGAGCAGCCGGCGTGGCGAACGGGGATGTCTTGTCGGATGTGCGGCAAAGAGACGGAGACGGACCGGGAATGCGATGGGGACTGACGGAGCCCTCTGCGAGGGCTTCAGCGCAAGGCGGCGCGCGGTCAGGGGCGATTTCCGGACGAACGGGGATGACGCCGTGAAACCAGAACGATCCACGATTTCGAGCGAGCGGAAGGCGCCGACGTTGATGCGGCGGCTTCTCGCCGGAACGGTCCTGCTCGCGGCCAGCGACGCGGCCGCCCAGGCGTCCGCTCCGGTCGCCAGAACGATATTCGGCACCTCCGAGGTGGTGACCTTCTCGGTGCTGATCGGCGTCATTTCCGCGGCGATGATTTCGGCGATCTGGCTCATCCGGCAACGCGGCAATATCGAAGCGGAAAACCGCGAGCTGCGGGCCAATCTTTCCGACGCGAACCAGCGTATTTCCCGCTTCCAGGCGCTCATCGCCGACAAGGACAGGCGCATCGTTATCTGGGACGGGCTCGCCGAACGCCCCGAATTCCTCGGTCAGCTTCCGGTCGAAACCGGGGCGCCGCAGGACGACCGCGATTTTCTTGCCTTCGGACGCTGGATCAAGCCGCATTCGGCAAGTCAGCTCGAGAAAGCGATCGAAGCCCTGCGTGCCCAGGCGCAAAGCTTCGATCTGGTGCTCGAAACGCAGCGCAACGAAGTTCTCGAAGCTCAGGGCCGCGTTTCCGGCGGACGGGCCTTCGTACGCTTCATCGCGCTTAACAATCTGAGGGCGGAACTCGCCGAACTGAAGCTCGAGCGCGATCGGCTGCATACCTCGCTCGCCACCTTCCGCAATCTCTTCGACGCGGTCGATCTTCCCGCCTGGCAGCGCGGCACCGACGGCAAGCTCGAATGGGTCAACGCGGCTTACGCCGAAGCGGTCGAAACGGCGAGCGCGAACGCGGCCGTCGCCGAGGGCCGCGAGCTGCTCGCAACCGCGGCGCGCGAGAAGATCCGCGCCGTCTCGACCTTCGACACGCCTTTCCGCGACAAGGTCTCGACCGTGGTCAAGGGCAACCGGACCTTCTTCGAGGTCGTCGACGCCCGCGGCCCGGCCGGTTCGGCCGGGATCGCCATCGACGTTTCCAGTATCGAGGCCGTGCGCGAGGAACTGGCGCGGACGCTCAAGAGCAACGCCGAGACGCTTGAGCATCTGGCGACGCCGGTCGCCATCTTCGACGGCGATCAGCGCCTGCAATTCTACAACCAGGCTTTCCAGAGTCTCTGGGGCCTCGACATGGGTTTCCTCGAGCGCAAGCCCGACAATGGCGAGATCCTCGATCGTTTGCGTGCGGGCGGCAAGCTGCCGGAGCAGCTCAACTGGAAGCAATGGAAGGCGAACGCGCTTTCGGTCTATCAGGCTCTCGACACGCAGTCCGACCTCTGGCACCTGCCGAACGGCCAGACGTTGCGCGTCTTCGCCACCGCGCGGCCTCAGGGCGGCGCGACCTGGGTCTTCGAAAACCTGACGGAGAAGGTCGACCTCGAAACCCGCTACAACACGCTCGTCCAGGTGCAGGGCGAAACGATCGACCATCTCGCCGAAGGTGTCGCCGTCTTCGGGCCGGACGGCCGCATTCGGCTGTCGAACCCGGCCTTCCGGGCAATCTGGGGCGTCAGCGAGGCGGAGGCGAAGCCCGGCACCCATATCCGCGCGATCGAGCAGGCCTGCCTCGCCTCCTACGACCAGCCGGATGGTTGGAAGCGCTTCGCCCATATCATCACAAGTTTCGACGACGAGAGGCCGTCGAGCCGCGGCATCCTCGAACTGCGCACCGGGCTGATCCTCGACTATGCCGTGATCCCGCTGCCGAACGCCCAGACGATGCTGACCTTCGTCAACATCACCGACAGCGTGCGCGTCGAGCGGGCGCTGACCGAGAAAAACGAGGCGCTGCGCAAGGCCGACGCGCTGAAGAACGATTTCGTCCACCACGTTTCCTACGAGCTGCGCTCGCCGCTGACGAACATCATCGGCTTTGCCGATCTCTTGAAGACGCCCACCTTCGGCGAGCTCAACGAGCGCCAGGCGGAATATGTCGATCACATCGCCACTTCCTCCTCGCTGCTACTCACAATCGTCAACGACATCCTCGATCTCGCGACCGTCGACGCCGGCATTGTCGAGCTCGACATGTCGGAGGTGAACCTCGTCGACCTGCTCGATGACGTGGCGCAGCAGATGGCGGATCGCCTCGCCGAGAGCGGCGTTTCGCTCCGCGTCGACGCCCCTGACAGTCTCGGCCGCATCATTGCCGACCAGCAGCGACTGAAGCAGATCTTCATCAAGCTTCTGACCAATGCCGCCAATTTCGCGCCCGACGGCAGCATGATCGACCTGAAATGCTGGCGGGAAGGCAGCGACTTTCTCTTCTCCGTCACCGACACCGGTCCGGGGATTCCGCAGGACGTGCTCAACACCGTTTTCAACCGCTTCGAGAGCTACGGCCAGCGCGGCGGCGCCGGTCTCGGGCTTTCAATCGTCGAGAGCTTCGTCAGCCTGCACCGCGGCGCGGTCTCGATCCGCAGCAAGGAGGGTGAAGGCACGGAAGTCACCTGCCGCATTCCCTCCGCCGAAATGCCGAAGATCATCGCGGCGGAATAGATGAAGTCTCTGGAACTTCTGCTGAAGGACGAAGCCGCCACCATCGAGCTCGGCGAAGACCTAGCGCTAGCACTGAAGGCCGGCGATTGCGTTGCCCTCTCGGGCGATCTCGGGGCCGGAAAATCCACCTTCGCGCGGGCCTTTCTCCGGGTGATGGCCGATGACGAGGCGCTCGAGGTGCCAAGCCCCACCTTCACCCTGGTGCAAAGCTACGATCTCAGGATCCCGGTCGCCCATCTCGACCTCTATCGCCTCGCTGACGCTTCCGAACTGGACGAGCTCGGTTTCGACGAGGCGCTTTCCGAAGGCATCTGTCTGGTCGAGTGGCCCGAGAAGGCGGAAGAGGCGCTGCCGGCCGACCGGATCACCCTGACCTTCTCGCACGAGGGCGAAGGACGGCGCTTGCGAATCGCCGCCCCCGAGGCCGCCTTCAACCGGATCACCCGTTCGCTTGCCATCCGGAGCTTCCTGACGGAAGCCGGTCACGCCGGCGCCCGCCGGCGGCACTTGAGCGGCGATGCTTCCGTGCGGGCCTATGAGCGCATCCACACGCACGACGGCGAGCCGACGAAGATTCTGATGGACGCGCCCAAGCACAAGCCCGGCCCGATCCTGCAGGACGGCAAATACTATCAGCAGCTCGCCCACATCGCCGAAGACGTCATTCCCTTCGTCGCGATCTCGGAATTCTTGCGCAAACGCGGCTTCGCGGCGCCGGCGATCTACGCGCGCGACCTGGACCTGGGCCTGCTGCTGATCGAAGATCTGGGCTCGGAGGGCATCATCGATGCTGACGGCCGACCCGTCGCCGAGCGCTACATCGAGGGCGCGCGGGTGCTCGCCCGCCTCCATGCGGCACCGGCCGAGCGCGAGATTGCGATCGCGGAGGGCATCGTCCATCGCATTCCCGACTTCGACCGAACCGCGATCAAAATCGAAACGAGTCTTTTGGTCGACTGGCACCTGCCGTGGAAGCGCGGCGCACCGGCCTCCGAGGCGGAGCGGAAAGACTACTTTGCAATCTGGGACCATCTCATCGACGTTCTCGCCTCGGCGGAGAAGAACCTGCTGCTGCGCGACTTTCACTCGCCCAACATCCTCTGGCGTGCCGACCGCACCGGCCGCGACCGCGTCGGCATCATCGATTTCCAGGACGCGATGATCGGCCCTACGGCCTATGACGTCGCCGCGCTCGTGCAGGACGCGCGCGTAACGATCGACCGCGACCTGGCCGACCGCATGATGGATGTCTATATCGCCGAGCGCAGGGCCTCCGGCGCTTTCGACGAGGCGGCTTTCTTGCGCGACTGGCATTTGATGGCCGCGCAGCGAAACTGCAAGCTCGCCGGCATTTGGGTGCGGCTGATGCAGCGCGACGGCAAACCCGGCTATATGAGACATATGCCGCGCACCTTCGCCTATCTCGGGCATGCACTTTCCCACGAGGTGCTGACACCCTTGCGCGAATGGTGCATTAAGGCTGGAATCCTGGCTCCCGAATCAGCCAACTGACAGGAAATCATGCCCATTACCAATGCCATGGTGCTCGCGGCCGGATTGGGCACGCGCCTCAGGCCGATCACCAACACACTGCCGAAGCCGCTCGTCAGCATCGCCGGCAAGCCGATGATCGACTATGTGCTGGACCTGCTCACCGCCGCGGGCGTGACCAAGGCCGCCGTGAATGTCCATCATTTCGCCGATCAGATGGAGGAGCACCTCGGCCGTCGGGAGGCGCCGCATATCGTTATTTCCGACGAGCGGGAGGCGCTGATGAATTCCGGCGGCGGGCTCGCCAAGGGTTTGAAACTGCTCGATGATGGGCCGGTCCTCGTCATGAATGCCGATCTCTTCTGGGTCGGCGAGAAGGCCGGAGAACCGAGCAATCTGCAGAGGCTCGCCAGCTATTTCGATCCAGAGCGCATGGACATGGCGCTGCTCTGCGTGCGTCTGGAGGACACGACCGGACACAACGGCAAGAAGGATTTCTCTCTCTCGGCGGAAGGGATACTGACGCGTTATCAAGAGGGCATGGAAAATCCCGTCGTCTATGCCGGTGCGATCGCCATGGACTCGCGGCTTTTCGCCGATGCGCCCGCCGACGCATTCAACCTCAACATCTATTTCGACCGGGCAATCGCCAAGGGGCGCCTTTTCGGCCTGATGCTCGACGGCCATTGGATGACGGTCGGCACGCCTGAAGCGATCGCGGAGGCCGAGGCGACAATCCGGCGTTTTCGCCCGGGAGGATGACGTGCCCGGAGGAAGCTCGAACGTCTTCACCATTCCCGCCGGCCTGCCCTTCTTGAGGACGCTCACGGAAGCGCTCTTGAGCGGCGCGCTCACGCCGGACTTCCGCTACGACCCGGCCGATCCGCTCGCCCTTGCCGGGGTAACGATCTTCGTGCCGACCCGCCGCTCGGCGCGCGTTCTGCGCTCCGAATTCGTCGATCTGCTCGGCGGCCGCTCGGCAATCCTGCCGGTGATCCGCGCGCTCGGCGAAACCGACGACGACAGCGGCTTCTTCGAGACGGAAGTGCCGGCGATCCTCGATCTTGCGCCGCCGCTTTCCGGCACCTCGCGGCTGATCGAGCTCGGCCGCCTCATCCTCGCCTGGCGCAACCACCTGCCGCAGGTGGTCCTCGACATCCATGCCGAAAGCCCGCTGATCGCCCCGGCAAGCCCCGCCGACGCCATCTGGCTCGCGCGCAATCTCGCCGAACTGATCGACGCCATCGAGACCGAAGAGCTTGCCTGGGATCAGCTGGACGGGCTCGACGGCGGCGAACATGCGCTCTGGTGGCAATTGACGCTCGCCTTCCTGAAGATCGCCCGAACCTATTGGCCGGAGCGGCTCAACGAACTCAAACACTCCTCGCCGGCCCGCCACCGCAATGCCGTGCTCAAGGCCGAAACCCAGCGCATCGCCGCCGGCAAGGTGACCGGTCCGATCATCATCGCCGGCTCGACCGGTTCGATTCCGGCGACCGCTGCGCTCATTGCCGCGGTGAAGGCATTGCCGAGCGGCACGGTCGTGCTCCCCGGCCTCGACAAGGACATGAGCGATGCGGAATGGGAGCTGATTGCGGGCGAGGCGGCAGGCCCCATTTCCGGTCTCTTTGCGAGAGACCCGGCCAGCCGCACCCACCCTCAGTATGGTTTCCACCGCCTCCTGAAGCGCATGGGCATCGAGCGTGACGACGTGCCCGTGCTGAACTCGGCCGACAGCGCCCTTGACTATCGTAGCACCGTCCTGTCACGCGCGCTTCTGCCGGCGAAAGCGACGGACAGTTGGACTGAGGCCCGTGCGGAGTTGAAAGAGGAAAAGCTTCTTTCAGCTTTCGCCGACGTGGCCCTGATCGAGGCGGCGAACGAACGCGAGGAGGCGACGGCCATTGCGATTGCGCTGAGACTGGCGCTCGAAGGCGACGAAGAGAGCCAGGCGGCGCTCATCACGCCGGATCGCGGTCTTGCGCGCCGGGTCGGTGCCGAACTTGCCCGCTTCGGCATCGAGGCCGACGATTCGGCCGGTGTCCCGCTCTCGGCAACGCCGGCAGGCGCGCTCACGCGGCTTCTTGTCGAAGCGACGCTCAGGCCCGACGACCCGGTCCCCCTGGTCGCCCTCCTCAAGCATCCGCTCGCTCGCTTCGGCGAGACGGCGGAAAATGCGCGCCGGGCTGCGGACACGCTGGAACTCGTGGCGCTGCGCGGCGGTACCGATGTAGCTGACATCTCGACGTTGGAAGCGACGCTCGAAAAGGCGCTCGAGAACCACGGCACCGACCGGCATCCGCCGCCATGGCGCGGCGGCATCAAGGAGGACGACATCGCGCTGGCACGGTCACTCGTCCGGCGCATCGCATCCGCGATCGAACCCTTTGCGAGCACGATCGCAACCTGCGCGGAAGGTGGCCGCCACCGTTCGCTGGTGCTGACCTTGGCCGATTGGGCAGAACGAACCGGCCGCGCACTGGAGGCAGTCGCCATTGACGAACGCGGCAGCCTCGGCGACCTTTGGGCTTCGGAAGCCGGCGAAACATTGGCGAGGCTGCTCGCCGGCATCATCGAGACCGAGGGCCAGATGGAGGCCGACGGGCCGCAATGGTGCGACATCGTCGAGGCCCTTGCCGCCAGCGAAGCGGTCAAGCCGCGATCGATGCGCCATCCCCGCGTCTTTATCTTCGGCGCTCTCGAGTCGCGCCTGCAAAGCGTCGATCTCGTCGTGCTCGGCGGCATGAACGAGGGCACCTGGCCGGGCCAGACTTCAAACGATCCGTTCCTGTCGCGGACCATGAAATCCGGCATCGGCCTCGAACCGCCGGAAAGGCGCATCGGCCAGCTCGCGCACGACTTCCAGATGGCCTGCGGCACGCGACGGCTGATCTTCTCCCGCTCCATGCGTCAGGGCTCGGCGCCGACCGTCGCCTCGCGATGGCTCCAGCGCCTACAGGCACTCGGCGGCGAAAGACTGACCGAGCTGCTCAAGGCCAACGGCGCAGCCTATCTCCAATGGATGCGCATTCTCGACGAAGGCGACCGCCAGCCGCTGGCGAATCGGCCGGAGCCGAGACCGCCGGCCGAGTTGCAGCCGCGCAAATATTCCTTCAGCGAGGTGACGCGGCTTCGCCGCGATCCCTACTCGATCTACGCGCGGCGGATCCTCAGGCTCACGCCGATCGATCCGTTCAATCGCGATCCGGGCGCCGCCGAACGCGGGCTGCTCTATCACCGGATCGTCGACCGTTTCGTCAAGGGCGGCTTCGATCCCGCCTTGAAGGAAGGCGAAGAGGCGATGCTGCGGCTTCTTCACGAGGCCTTCGACGAGGAGAGGCTGCCGGCGCATATCGACACCATCTGGCGGCCGCGCTTCGAAGCCGTCGGAAGGGCTTTCCTCGCCTGGGAACGGAAGCGCCGCCCCGGCATCCAGAAGTCCTTCACGGAGGTTCCCGCGTCGATGGAACTCGGGCTTGCCGACATCCGGCTGACCGGCATCGCCGACCGCCTCGACCGGCTTAAGGACGGAACGATCGATATCATCGACTACAAGACCGGATCGAGCCCCTCGCCCAAGGAAGCGCGAGCCCTGCTCGACCCGCAGCTCGCGCTCGAAGCGGCGGCCCTTAAGGCCGGCGCCTTCCGCGCCGTCGGGCCCGCCAGGCCGCACTCGCTGCGCTACGTCCGGCTGAAGCCCGGCAGCCGCTTTGCCGTCGATACGGTCAACAACGAGAACAGCCGGTCGAAGGAGGCCAAATCCACCGATCAACTGGCGGAGGAATCGCTTGCGGAACTGAAAAAGCTGCTCGCCGCCCTGATGAGCGGCAGGCACGGCTTCGCCTCGCGCCTGATCGTCCAGAAGGAACGAGACTACGGAGGGGAATACGATCATCTGGCGCGGGTCGCCGAATGGGCAACCACGGACGGTGACGACGACGATGAGGAATGATCTCTGCGGCCCGGAGGAGAAGACACCGGAGGCGTGGCTCGACTGGACGACCGCGCGGCAGGCGCTCGCCTCCGATCCGGCACGCTCCGCGTGGGTTTCCGCCAATGCCGGGTCGGGCAAGACGCACGTGCTGACGCAGCGCGTCATTCGGCTGCTGCTCGCCGGCTGTCGGCCATCGGCGATCCTCTGCCTCACCTATACGAAGGCGGCAGCTTCCGAAATGTCTAACCGGGTGTTCGAGAAGCTCGCCGAATGGGCGATGCTCGACGATGCGGCGCTCGAGAAGCGCATCGAAGCGGTCGAGGGGAAGCGTCCGCCGCTTGCGAAGATCCATGAGGCGCGACGGCTTTTCGCCCGGGCTCTGGAAACGCCGGGCGGACTGAAGATCCAGACGATTCACGCCTTCTGCGAAGCCCTGCTGCACCAGTTTCCGCTGGAGGCCAATGTCGCCGGGCATTTTTCCGTTCTCGACGACCGCGCTGCGGCGGTCCTGCTTGCGGACGCGCGCCGAGCGCTGCTCACGGCGACGGCGGCGGCGGACGACAAGGAACTGGCCGATGCCTTCGCCACGGTTCTCGACCTTGCCGACGACACCGGCCTCGAAAAGCTGCTCACGGCGATCGTCGCCGGCCGGGGGCCGATCCAGGCCTTTCTCGACCGCGTCCAAGGGCGAGACGGAATGGAAACGCATCTGCGCTCGGCCCTCGGCCTCAAGCCGGGCGAGACGGCGGAGACGGTCATGGCCAAGGCCTGGCCGCTCGCTGGCCTCAACGGCGCGGCACTCGATGACTATATCGAGGTGGGCCTACGTCTTGGCGGCGCCAAGCCCTCTGCTATCGCAGAAGGCTTGCGGTACGTCCGCGACATGGAGGATACGCCGGGGCGCTATGCCAAGCTAATGGAGCTTTTCTTCAACGGAGGCGGCAAGCCGAAGGCCGAATCCACCTTCCTGAATGCCGCAATACGGCGCGAGGCGCCGCACCTCGAAGCTCTCGTCGCAGAAGCGCGCGATCACATGCTCGCCTCAGTCGACCGGCTGGGCATCGTGCGGATGTATGAGGCGACGCGCGCCGCCCTCATCCTTGCCGAGAGGCTGAACCGCGATTACGAGGCTCTCAAGAAGGCTCGCAGCCAGCTCGACTTTGAGGATCTGATCCACCGCACCGCTGCCCTGCTTTCTCGCAGCGACGTCGGTGCCTGGGTCCACTACAAGCTTGATCAGGGCATCGACCACATCCTCGTCGACGAGGCGCAGGATACGAGCCCAGCGCAATGGACGATCATCCAGGCGCTCGCGTCCGATTTCTTCGCCGGCGAAACGGCGCGGGCGGACGACCGGACGATCTTCGCCGTCGGCGACGAGAAGCAGTCGATCTATTCCTTCCAGGGCGCGCGCCCGGAGCGTTTCTCGCGCGAGCGCATCGTGACCGAGCGGCGGGTACGCGCCGGCAACAAGCATTTCAGCCCCATAGGCCTGCAACTTTCCTTCCGTTCGACCGTCGACGTGCTCTCCGCCGTCGACACCGTTTTCGCCAATCCGGGCAACGCGAAAGGCCTCAGCGCCCGGAACGAGGCGATCGTGCACGCCTCGAACCGGATCGGCCATCCCGGCGCCGTGGACGTGTGGGATGTGATCGCGCCCGAGGCGACGGCGGCGGACGAGGACTGGACGGCTCCCTTCGATGCGACACCCGAACGCGCGCCGGTGAACATCCTTGCCCGGCGCATTGCGGCGGTTCTCCAAGACTGGATCGGCAAAGAAACCGTGATCGAAAAGGGCGTGCGGCGACCGATGCGCCCGGGCGACGTCATCGTGCTCGTGCGCAAGCGCGATGCCTTCGTCAACGCACTGACACGCGCGCTCAAGCGGCGGGGCAATATTCCGGTTGCCGGTGCCGACCGTCTCGTGCTGACGAGCCATATCGCCGTCCAGGACCTGCTGGCGCTCGGCCGCTTCGTGCTTCTGCCGGAGGACGATCTCTCCCTCGCCGCGCTTCTAAAAAGCCCGCTCTTCGATCTCGGTGAAGACGACATATTCGAGCTCGCGGCGCGGCGAGCGGAAGACGAAAGCCTCTGGGAGAGGCTGCAGCACCTCGGCACCGAGGAGACGAGCCGCTTTCATCGAATGGTGCAGATCCTCGCCAGTTACCGCGTCCTTGCCCGGGACCTGCTCCCGCACGACTTTTATGCCCGGATTCTTGGAGCCCATGGTGGCCGGCGCGCTTTCCTGGCGCGGCTCGGCAGCGAAGTCAGCGACATTCTCGACGAATTCCTGACCTTTGCGCTCGATCACGAGAGGAGCGGCTTGCCCGGCCTCCAGGCCTTCATCTCGACGCTTGAAATCGAAGCGCCCACGGTGAAACGCGAACAGGACAAGGAGCGCAACGAGGTTCGCGTGATGACCGTGCACGCGGCGAAGGGCCTCGAAGCACCGGTCGTCTTCCTGGTGGACGGCGGCGGCGAGGCGTTCGTCCGCCAACAGGTGCCGGACCTGCGCTTTCTGGAGAAGCCGCAGCCCGACCGCTCGGTGCTGTCGGTGCCGGTCTGGCGCGCGCCGGGTTCGACCTCGAATTCGCTGATCGCCGCCGACAACGAGCGGCTGAAACAGCTTGCCGAGGAGGAATACCGCCGCCTTCTCTATGTCGGCATGACGCGCGCGGCCGACCGCCTGATCGTCTGCGGCTATCGCGGCCAGCGGCAGAACGTCGATACCTGGCACGCCATGGTGCAGGGAACTCTTGCGCGGGACCTGAAGGGCCGTGCGGCGCCGACGGTCTTCAGCGCCGGGGGCGAGGAATGGTCCGGTCTCATATGGCGGGAGACGCATGTGCCGCGCGACTTGCCGGCAAAGGAAGCCGGGGTCGAGCCGCAACAGGCGCCGTCCGGCCTGCCGGGAGCGCTTTTCACTCCTTTGCCGCCGCCGCGCCGCCTGCCGCGGCCTCTTGCTCCTTCCGGCACGACTATCGCCATTGATGACCCGGGGAACGAGTCGATCGTCGGATCGGCCATCTTCGCGGAGAAGGCTGCGCCGAAATCTTCGATGCTGCGCGGCGCGATTCTTCACCGCATGCTGCAGGTTCTCCCGTCGATCGAAGGGGCTGAGCGCCATGCCGCCGCGGAGCGATATCTCAGCCGCTCCGTGCCGCGCTGGCCGGAGGCGGATCGCCGGGCGCTGGCCGACGCGGTGGCCGACGTGCTGGAGCACCCGGAGCTGCAAGGGCTTTTCGGCGAGCAGAGCCGGGCGGAAGTTTCCGTCATGGGAACGCTCAGGCTCGGCGGGCGCGAGTTCGCCGTCTCCGGCCGGATCGACCGCCTGGCCGTCTCCGACGACACGGTGACGATCGCCGACTACAAGACCAATCGCCAGGTGCCCTCCACGCTCGACGGGATTGCACCCGTCTACCGGACGCAGCTTGCGATCTATCGCGAGCTGTTGAAACCTCTCTACCCCGGCAAACGTTTCCATTGCGTGCTGATCTTCACGGAGGGCCCGGCTATCCGAGCGCTTCCCGAGTCGATGCTAGACAGGAGCCTTGAAGAGCTCGCGACAAAGTGAGATACACGATATTGAAAATCCAGTGGCGATGCCTCACATGAGGCACAACATATGGACATTGCCATTCCGAAGGAGCAACCGATGGCTACTGTAAAAGTCGATGCGTCCAATTTTCAAAAAGAAGTTCTGAACTCCGCCGAACCGGTCGTCGTCGACTTCTGGGCAGAATGGTGCGGCCCGTGCAAAATGATCGCGCCGAGCCTCGAAGAAATCGCCACCGAGCTCGCCGGCAAGGTCAAGGTTGCCAAGCTCAACATCGATGAAAACCCGGAACTCGCCGCCCAATACGGCGTCCGCTCGATCCCGACGCTCGCTCTGTTCAAGGCCGGCGAAGTCGCCGACATCAAGGTCGGTGCCGCTCCGAAGACGGCACTGAGCTCCTGGATTTCGAACGCAGCGGCTTGAGGCGTCGGTTAACTCCTGAAGCTATCGAAAGCCCGGCTCGTCCGGGCTTTTTCTTGCCACTCAGAGGAGACTACAGCGCCGTGCGTCTTTTCAGACGCACAAAGGACGCTGTAGCGCTTTGAATTGCTGCATGTTTTTGTCCTTAAATCGGGTACGATTTAAGGAAACATGCAGTAGGCGCGGGGGCCATGTTTGTCCTTCACCCTCATTCTCCCGCTGCTGCACCGCGTCATCCCTGATGATCGTCATCCTCGGGTCAAGCCCGAGGATGACCACGGAGAGGGTGTGCCCGGGGAATCTTTCGCACCTTACCGCGGCGGCGTGCCATTCTCCGCGAGCACGTCGCCAACGAGGTAGAGCGAGCCGCCGATCAGGATGCGCGGCGGTACGGGGTCCTCTTCAGTCAGCTCAGCGATCTGGCCGAGTGCCTCCGCGACCGACGAGGCAGCATTCGACTCCAGGCCGGCGAAGGCGGCGTCCGCCGCAAGCGCGACGGGGTCGAGCCCCGCATCGGAGCCGCGGATCGGCACCGTGAAGACCTGCTCGGCGAGATCGAGGAAGGCTTTGAAATAACCGACCGGATCCTTGGTGTTGATCATGCCGATGATCAGGAACAGCGGCCGCGGCTCGCGTTCTTCGAAGGTCGCCATGGCTTCGGCGATGACCTGGCCTGCTCCGGGATTGTGCCCGCCGTCGATCCAGATCTCGGCGTTCTGCGGTCCGTGATGTGATAGCCGGCCGCCGGCAAGACGCTGCAACCGCCCCGGCCAGTCGACGCCGGCGAGCCCTTTTTCGATCGCCGTCTCCGAAACATCGAAGCCGGCAGCCCTGACGGCGCGGATCGCGGCTGCGGCGTTGGCATATTGATGCCGGCCCGGCAGGCGCGGCAGCGGCAGATCCGCAAGGCCGTTCTCGTCCTGAAAGATTAGCCGCCCGAACTCCTCATGCGCCATGAAATCCTGGCCATAGACGGATATCGGGCAGCCGAGTCGCTCGGCGGTCGCGACCAGAACCTCGCGCACGCCGTCGTCGTCCTGATGGCCGATCACCACCGGGCAGCCGCGCTTCATGATTCCGGCCTTTTCCGCGGCGATCAATTCGACACGGTCGCCGAGATAGGCCTGATGATCGAGCGAGATCGGCATGATGACGGAGCAGGCCGGCCGGGCGATGACGTTCGTTGCGTCGTAGCGGCCACCGAGACCGACTTCGATGATCGCGACATCCGCCGGATGCTCGGCGAAAAGCAGGAAGGTGACTGCGGTCAGGATTTCGAAGACGGTGATCTTCTGACCGCCGTTGGCCTCGGCCACGCGCCGCACGGCGTCCGCAAGGACGCCGTCGCTGACGAGCGTCCCCTTGCCGCCCTTGACGCCGAGCCGATAGCGCTCGTGCCAATTGACGAGATGCGGCGACGTATGCACGTGGACGCTGAGGCCCTGGGCTTCGAGGATCGCCCGGCAAAAGGCCGTGACTGAGCCCTTGCCGTTGGTGCCCGCAACGTGGATCACCGGTGGCAGACGCTGCTCGGGATTGCCGAGCGCCGCCAGAAGGCGGGTGATCCTGTCGAGCGAAAGGTCGAACCCCTTGGGGTGCAGGGCGAGAAGCTTCTCGATCTCCTGCGCCGCTTCGCTAACCTGCGCCGCCGTCATGGTTATGGCCCCGAAACTGATTCACTGCTCTCATGATTCCTATATCGACTTAAGGACAGAATCATGCAGCAAGTCAAAATGCTAAAGCGACCTTTGCGCGTCTGATTTAGCCGCGCGGCGCGCCGGAGCCGGACTGGTTGACCGTGTCCAGATCACCGTTCCCGAAGCGAGGACAACTCGTCCACGAAGAACACGCGACAAGTCGCGTGCCCCTCGCCGCAACGCCACTCACTTTAGGCTCGTGCCGCCAGCGGCAATGTGGCGACGTCGGAGCCGGCTTCGCGCTTCGCCGCCTCTGCCGGCTTCTTCATCAGAATCTGCAGCACGCGGGCGATCGTCGCCGGTATGTCATGGCGCTTGACCACCATGTCGACCATGCCATGCTCCAGAAGATATTCCGAGGTCTGGAAGCCTTCAGGGAGCTTTTCGCGCAGGGTCTGCTCGATCACCCGTTTGCCGGCAAAGCCGATCTCTGCGCCGGGTTCGGCGATGTGGATGTCGCCGAGCATCGCATAGGATGCGGTGACCCCGCCGGTCGTCGGGTTGGTGAGCACGACGATATAAGGAAGGCCGGCCTCCTTCAGCATGTTCACGGCGACCGTGGTACGCGGAAGCTGCATCAGCGACAGGATGCCTTCCTGCATGCGGGCACCGCCCGAAGCCGGGAAAATCACCAGCGGGCACTTCTCGGCGATCGCCCGTTCGAAGGCCTTTACGATCGCCTCGCCCGCCGCCATACCGAGCGACCCACCGATGAAGTTGAACTCATGGACGACGGCCACGAGTTTCACGCCCTGTACGAGGCCGAGGCCCGCGACGATCGTGTCCTCGAGTTCGGTCTTGGCGCGGCTGTCGCGCAAACGGTCGACATATTTCTTCGAATCGCGGAACTTGAGCGGGTCCTGCGCCACCTTCGGCTGCGGCAGGGTCTCGTAGATTCCGCCGTCGAAGAGGTCCTTCAGCCGCGCCTTCGCCGGCATCTTCATATGGAAGCCGGATTGCGGGATGACCCACTTGTTCTCTTCGAGATCGCGGTGGAATACCATCTCGCCGGTTTCAGGGCACTTGATCCAGAGATTCTCCGGAACTTCCCTGCGGCCCAGCATCGAATTGATCTTCGGCCGAACGTAGTTTGTGATCCAGTTCACTTATAGACTCCTGAAGATTCCCTTCGGGTTGTGCGCGTCAATATCGGCAATTATTCGGCTGCCGCGAGCCGTGAGGCCCGCACGCCAGCCGCCAGCCCTCTGACGAGCGCCTCGACACCCGGAACCGTCGCATCAGTCGTGCCGCCCTCCTCCGTCAGGCTCGACGCGATCTGGTTGACGATCGCCGTTCCGACCACGACGCCATCCGCCGATGCGCCGATGACGCGTGCATGGTCGGCCGTCTTCACCCCGAAACCGACGCAGACGGGCAGCCGCGTATGCGCCTTGATGCGAGCGACCGCGCCGGCGATCAGCGACGGATCCGGCAGCGCCGAGCCGGTGATGCCGTTCATGGAGACGTAATACACAAAGCCGGAGGTGTTTTCGAGAACTTTGGGCAGACGACGGTCGTCCGTCGTCGGCGTCGCCAGGCGGATGAAGCTGATGCCCTTCGCGAGAGCCGGGATGCAGAGCTCGTCGTCCATTTCCGGCGGCAGGTCGACGACGATCAGGCCGTCGACGCCGGCCTTCAGCGCGTCATCGAGGAAGCGGTCGACACCATAGATATAGATCGGATTGTAGTAGCCCATCAGCACGATCGGGGTGCGCTTGTCCCCCTCCCGGAAGAGCCGGGCGAGCTCCAACGTCTTGGCAAGCGTCTGCCCGCCTTTGAGCGCCCGCTGGCCGGCGAGCTGGATCGCCGGGCCATCGGCCATGGGATCGGAGAAGGGCACGCCGAGTTCGATGACGTCGGCGCCGGCCTTCGGCAGTGCCTTCATGATCGCGAGCGACGTGTCGAAATCCGGGTCGCCGCCCATGAAATAGGTGACGAGCACCGGCCGACCTTCCGCCGCGACGTCAGCGAACCTTTGCTCCATGCGTGCGGTCATGATCGTTATTGCCCCATACCCAGAATTTTGCCGACGGTGAAAATGTCCTTGTCGCCGCGACCGGAGAGATTCATCAGGATGATCTCGTCCTTGCCCATTTTCGGCGCGCGCTTGATGACCTCGGCAATCGCATGCGACGGCTCGAGCGCCGGAATGATGCCTTCGAGCCGCGTCAGCGTCTGGAAGGCTTCGAGCGCCTCGTGGTCCATGATCGGCACATATTCGACCCGGCCTATATCGTTGAGCCAGGCATGTTCCGGACCGATGCCCGGATAATCGAGCCCCGCCGATATAGAGTGGCCTTCCTTGATCTGGCCGTCGCCGTCCTGAAGCAGATAGGTGCGGTTGCCATGCAGCACGCCCGGCGAGCCGGCGGTGATCGAGGCGCAATGCTCGTCGCCATCAAGGCCCTTTCCGCCCGCTTCGACGCCGACGATCCTGACGCTTTCATCATCGAGGAACGGATGAAAAATGCCGATCGCGTTGGAGCCGCCGCCGACGGCCGCAATGACGAGGTCGGGAAGCCGGCCCTCGGCCTCGAGGATCTGCTGCTTGGCCTCCTCACCGATGACCGCCTGGAAGTCACGCACCATTTCCGGATAGGGATGCGGACCGGCGGCCGTGCCGATCAAATAATAGGTGCTCTCGACATTCGTTACCCAATCGCGCAGCGCCTCGTTCATGGCGTCCTTGAGCGTGCCGTTGCCGGCGGTCACCGGCTTCACCTCGGCGCCCAAGAGCTTCATGCGGAAGACGTTCGGCGCCTGCCGTTCGACGTCGGTCGCGCCCATATAGACGACGCAGGGCAGGCCGAAGCGCGCCGCGACGGTGGCAGAGGCGACGCCATGCTGGCCGGCGCCGGTTTCGGCGATGATGCGAGTCTTGCCCATGCGTTTGGCAAGCAGGATCTGGCCGATACAGTTGTTGATCTTATGCGAGCCGGTGTGGTTGAGCTCCTCGCGCTTGAAATAGATCTTCGCGCCGCCGAGTTCGGCCGTCAGACGTTCGGCGAAATAGAGCGGGCTCGGCCGACCGATGTAATGAGCGCCGAGCTTTTCGAGCTCCGCCTTGAAGGCGGGATCGTTCTTGGCCTTGCTCCATTCGTCCTGGAGATCGAGAATCAGCGGCATCAGCGTCTCGGCGACGAAGCGCCCACCGAATATGCCAAAACGGCCGTCCTCATCGGGTCCGGACCTGAAGGAATTCAGTTTAGGCGACTGATTCACGTCTTGCTCCCTGATCGTGGCCGCTCGACTTCCGCCCGGCGAACCGCCTCGAAAAACGCGTCCATGAGTTTCACATCCTTGACACCCGGCGCGCTCTCGACTCCGGAGGATATATCGACGGCACGCGCGCCGGTCAGCGCAAGTGCCTTGCCGATATTGTCTGCATTCAGCCCACCGGAAAGCATGTAATCGACGCCGCCGTCAAGCGCATCGAGCAGCCTCCAGTCGAAGGAGACACCGTTGCCGCCCGGCAGTTCTGAGCCGGCCGGCGGCTTCGCATCCAAGAGAAAGCGGTCGGCGACGCCGACATAGGGATCGATCCGGTCGAGATCGCCGGCTTCGCGGATCGACAGCGCCTTCATGACCGGAAGGCCATAAAGCGCCTTGATCGAAAGCACCCGCTCCGGGCTTTCGGAACCGTGAAGCTGCAAGATATCGGGATTGAGGGCCGAAACGATCTCGTCGAGATCGTCGCTATCCGCGTCGACCGTGACGGCGACGACCTTCGCCCGGCCGCGAACACGTTCGGCGAGGCGGCCGGCATCATCCGGCTCGACGTTGCGGGGGCTCTTGGGAAAGAAAATGAAGCCGATATGGGAAGCACCGAGCGACACGGCGTGCTCCACGGCCTCGGCCGCCTTCAATCCACAAATCTTCACTTCGGTTTTCATGGGAAGCGACCTTGCACGAAATGCCGCGCGAGTCGAGCAAAACCGTTGCTTTGTCTGCCCTGGTACGAAGGAAGAAACCGTTGCGGGGCGGTCTGCGTCTCACCATATGCATTCTACCACATTGGAGAGTACCATGCGTTTGCTGATCGCCCTTGTCCTGCCTTGGCTGCAATTCTTCACCATCGGCCGGCCCTTTGCCGGAATCATCTGCCTTATTCTCCAGATCACGCTTATCGGCTGGATTCCTGCCGCCATCTGGTCTGTCTATGCGTTGAGCCAGTACAAGACCGACCAGAAGATAAAGGCTGCGCTTGACGGGCGCTATCGCGCCTAGAGCGCCGTGCGTCTTTTCAGACGCACAAAGGACGCTGTAGCACTTTGAATGGCTGCATGTTTTTGCCCTTAAATCGGGTACGATTTAAGGAAACATGCAGGAGAGCGGATGAGGAAAGTGCGTGCGGTTTCGCCCGCATCCGCTCATCTACTCGTCAGAGAGCCTAGCCGAAATCGATTGCGTGCAGCATGGTGCCGTTGCGCTTGAGCCAGTGCTTGGCGTCCTTGGTACCCGGGCACAGCCTCTCGCAGAGCGTCCAGAAATCCGGCCCATGGTTCATCTCCTGAAGATGGGCGACCTCGTGCGCCGCGAGGTAGGCAATCACCTTCGGCGGTGCCATGGCGATCCGCCAGGAGAAACTCAGGTCCCCTTCGGCGGAACAGGAGCCCCAGCGGCTGCGAGTATCCTTGAGGCTGAGCGAGCGCGCCCGGCGTCCGATCCTGCCGGCATAGACGGCGACAAGGCGTTCGAGCTCGCCTCGCGCCTCTCTCTTCAGATAGTCGGCGATGCGCCGGCGCAGATGCTCCTCCGCGCCGCCGACCCTCAAGACCGCCTCGTCGTCGACCACAACGGCTTCCGTCAGCCCGCGAAGCCGACCGGTCCTCTCGATGCGATGGGCAACACCGCGGATGAGGATGGTTCCGCCGTGCTCGAGCTCACTCTCGCCCGAGAAGCGCGCGAGCTTCGTCATCAGCCAGCCTTGATGGCGGGTGAGGAATGCGTTGACTTCGCGGTCCGGGAGGCCCGTCGGTATGGTGAGCCTCAGCGCCCGCCCGCCGGGCTCGATGCGCAGCGTCATCCGGGTCGCACGCGCGTTCTGCCGAATGGTCAGGGGAAGGACCTTGCCGGCAACCTCGATGTCACGCCTGACATCGAGAAGCGTTCCACTGCCACGGCTCCGCTTGAGAGAAGGAAACATTTGGCCTTTCTAGCCGATTCGCGGAGCCTTTAGGTAGAGCGGATGCGAGCGGAAACGGAGGACACTTTCCTCATTCCGCTCTGGCAGGTGGCGCCGCGACGTCCGGCGTTCCACGTGAAACGCCGGATGTCGTTCCGTCGGATCAGTGCGCTTCGGCGCCGGGCGCCGGGCCGGGACGGCCGTTCTTGCGCTCGCGCATGAAGCGGTCGAATTCCTCCTGGTCCTTGGCGCGGCGGAGCTCACGCACATAGGCGTCGAATTCCTCGCGCATCTCGTCGAGCTTGCGACGCTCTTCGTCGAGGCGGGCAAGTTCCGCTTCGCGCCAGTCGTCGAAGGCGACATTGCCGGTGCGATGATGGTGGGCCCAGTGCGAGCGATGGTTGCGTCGGAAGCCGGCACACATGCGATTCACTCCGTCGTTGGCGTCCTTCTTGAAAGCCTTCAGCTTGTCACCAAAGAGGATGTAGGCGAGCATTGCCAAGCCCAGTGGCCAGAACACAATGAAGCCGAGCACCATCAACGCAATGGTCGCAGGCGTCCAATCCGGACGGATCAATGCAGATTGGTTCATCTTCAGGATACCTCGCAGTCAGCGGGCCGCCCGTCGCGGCCCGATGAAAACGATGTGGGAAAGCCTCGCGATGTCTGCAAGATGCGCCGGGCGGGAATCGATCAAAGCCTTGACTCTGTGCCGATAAATCGGTGCCGGCCGCGGCCCCGATGAAATCACGGGGAAGCGCAAGGCAGGCGCGGGCGCTCGGCGATCAGGCCGATTTGCCGCCCTTGATGATCTGCTTGACCACCGGCTTCTGATGGCGGCCGTGTTCGCGGTGGAAGGCGACGATGCGCGGCGCGATCTCGCGGCGGAAGCGCGAGCCGTTGAAGACGCCGTAATGACCGACATCCGGCTGCATGTAGTGCATGCGCATGTGCTCCGGGATGTTGGTGCAGATCGTCTGCGCCGCCTTGGTTTGCCCGACGCCGGAAATGTCGTCGTTCTCGCCCTCGACGGTCAGAAGCGCCACCTTACGGATCGCCGACGGATCGACGCGCTTGCCGCGATGCATCATCTCGCCCTTCGGCAGGGCATGCTGCATGAAGACCACCTGCACCGTCTGAAGGTAGAATTCCGCCGTCAGGTCCATGACCGCCAGGTACTCGTCATAAAAGTCGCGATGCTTGTCGGCGGCATCGCCGTCGTTCTTGACGAGGTGGGCGAAGAATTCTTTATGGGCGATCAGGTGCCGGTCGAGGTTCATCGACATGAAACCCGAAAGCTGCAGGAACCCCGGATAGACCATGCGCATGAAGCCGGGCTGCGGCCATGGCACCGGCATGATGACATTGTCGCGGAACCATTCGATCGGCCGCTCCTCCGCGAGTTGGTTGACCGCGGTCGGATTGATGCGGGTGTCGATCGGGCCGCCCATCAGCGTCATCGACGAGGGCGAGAGCGGATCGCCCTCCGCCTCCATCAGCGAGACCGCCGCCAAAACCGGCACCGCCGGCTGGCAGACGCCGATCACATGCGTATCCGGCCCCAGGTGGTGCAGCATCTGGATGACGTAGTCGATATAATCGTCGAGATCGAAGGTCCCCTCGGCGAGGGGAACCATGCGGGCATCGATCCAATCGGTGATGTAGATGTCGGAATGCGGCAGCAGCGCCTCGACCGTGCCGCGCAGCAGCGTCGCGTAGTGGCCGGACATCGGGGCGACGATCAGGACCTTCGGGTCCGGCGCGCGACCCTTGGGCAAAGCGCGCTCGAAATGGATGAGGTTGCAGAAAGGGGCCCGCCAGACGATCTTTTCACGCACCGGCGCCGGCTGCCCGTCGATGATCGTTTCGGGAAGCCCGAATTCCGGCTTGCCGTAGCGCCGCGTAGCCCGCTCGAAGACTTCCAATCCCGCCGCCGCGGCGCGGCCGAAATAGGTGTGGGAAACCGGGTTCATCGGATTGCTGAAGGCGAGCCGCATGGCATCCGCTGCCGTGCGCCACGGAGCCATCATCGCATGGTTCATTTCGTAAAGCTGGTAGAACATGGGACGCGTACCCCTTGTTTCAAATCAATGACAACGCCGCTCCCAGTCGGACGCAAGCCTTGCGAGTGTTTGTCTTGGTGTCCGCAATCGCTGCCAGACTACCACTTTTCTTGTGCGGTGCAACAAAAACACCCCTCACTTTTCAGGGAAGGCCGCCCCGCAGTGAATCATATTACTAATATACTGAGATAACATTGCGCATAGCTGTCGCGCTATGACGTTCGTACCTCAGGCGGCGGAAATTCTCTAAAAGCGGGCGACCGTCCCCAGAAATATCGTGCCCGCGACTGCCTTGCTCGGATGGAAGGGCTCGATGCGCAGGATTGCGAAGTCACGCAGCGGGTAAGGGCTGCTCACGCACTGCCCACGGTGATGACAGCCTTGACGAGCCCGCTCTTGTCATGAGCCCAGCGCGGCAGGTCGCGCACGGCCCCTTCGAGCGTCGTCCTGTGCGTCACGAGCGCCTCGACCGGCACCAGCCCCTCGGCGATCGATGCGATGACGTGGTCGAAATCCTCGCGCGTCGCATTGCGGCTGGCGACAAGCGTCATCTCCCGCTTGTGAAACTCCGGATCGGAAAAGCGGATCGCGTCCTTGACGACGCTTACGAACACCAGCGTACCGCCATGGGCGACATGGGCGAAGGAGCGCTCCATCGACGCGGCGTTGCCCGTGGCGTCGAAGACGACGTCGAAACCCTCGCCGTCCGTCGCCCTCGCAATCGCCTCTGCGGCTTCCCCGTCGGCAAGAATGCCGGGCGCGAAGCCAAGCGCATCGGTGCCGAAGGCCAAGCGCTCGGCGCTTGTGTCCAGAAGCCTCACCTCGTGGCCGGCGATCCGCGAAAAGATGGCCGTTCCGAGCCCGATCGGCCCGGCGCCGATAACAAGCGACCGGGCGCCCCTCACGACCCTCGAGCGCCGCACCGCATGGGCGCCGATCGCCAGAAACTCCACCGTGGCGGCAGCCTCGGGCGACAGGCTCCCAGCCGGATAGAGGTTCTGCTCCGGCATGACGATCTCCTCGCAGAACGCCCCGTCGGTGTGAACGCCCAAAACCCGGATCGCCGTGCAGCAATTGGGCTTGCCGTTGCGGCAGGCGACGCAGGTTCCGCAGGAGAGATAGGGATTGATGACCACCAGCGTGCCCGGCGCGAGCCGGGTGCCCGGACCGCCCTCGATCACCGTCGCCGAGATCTCGTGGCCCATGACGCGGGGATATTCGAGGAAGGGGTGCTTGCCCTCGAAGATGTGATAGTCGGTACCGCAAATGCCGACCCGGCTTACGGCGAGCCGGACCCAGCCCGACGCCGGCGCCTCCGGCCTTTTGCGGGAGACGATTTCGAGGCGACCGGGCTCTGGGCAGACGACAGTCTTCATGCGGGTTTCCGAAGTTTCATCATGATTGGCCACGGCTGCGAGTCGGTCAACGCGATCCGCGCCGGCGGAGTTGGTCGAAATAGACGATGACGATGATCAGCAGGCCGGTGATGATACGTTGCCAGAACGAATTGACGTTCAAGAGGTTGGCGCCGTTGTTGATCGTCGCGAGGATGAAAGCGCCGAGGAGCGGCCCGTGGACTGAGCCGACGGCGCCGAAGAGGCTCGTGCCGCCGATGACCGACGAGGCGATCGCCTGCAGCTCCCAGCCTTCGGCCTGCGTGGCGTTGCCGATGCCGATGCGCGAGGCGAGCAGCAGCCCGACAAAGGCGGCGCAGGTCGAGGACAGAATATAGGCGAGATAGATCGTGCGGTTGACGTTGACGCCGGAAAGGCGGGCCGCCTCGCTGTTGGAGCCGACTGCGAAGAGATAGCGCCCAAAACGACTTAGATGCAAGAAGACATAGGCGGGAACCGCAATCACGATCACCATCCAAAAGAGGCTCGGGACCCCGAGGAAATCGGCGCGCGAGAAATTGGTAAAGGCCTCGTTGGTGATCGAGATGGTCGAGCCGTTGGTGATCAGGAGGCCGATGCCGCGCAAGGATGTCAGCGTCGCGAGCGTGATGATGAAGGGCGGCAGCCCCATGCGCACGATGCCGAAGGCATGAAAGGCACCGATCAGCACGCCGATCGCGAGCGTCGCAATGAGCGCGAGCCAGAGCGGCACGCCGGCGGCAAGCAGCCAAGCGACGATGACGCTGGTGAATCCGACGACTGCACCGACCGAGAGATCGATGCCTGCGGTGATGATCACGAAGGTCTGGCCGACAGCAAGGATGGCGGTCATCGCCCCCTGCCGCAAGAGGTTGCTGATGTTGTTCGGGGTCCAGAAGCTATTGGTCGAGAGACCCAGAAGCAGCCAGAGGAAGAGAAGCAGCCCGAGGAGCGTAAGCCCGAACAGGATGCTAATGCCTCGCTTCGGTGTCGGTCCCGCAGTGCTTTCTACCGTTTCCACACTCATAGCTTCCTCCCTGCAGTCCTTTTCCTCTTACAGCGTCGTGCATCTTTTCAGACGCACAAAGGACGCCGCTTACGCGTTGATCGCCTGCGCCAGCACTTCCTCATGGCTTGCGGCGCGGTGGTCATGGCTCGCGACCAGCCGCCCCTGCCGAAACACGTGCAGGCGATCGGCGAGTTCGTAGACCTCCGGCAGATAGGAGGAGATCAGGATGATCCCGGCGCCCTTTTCCAGGAGCCGTGCGAACAGCCGGTAGATTTCCGCCTTGGTGCCGACATCGACGCCGACAGTCGGCTCGTCGAAGATGAAGAGCTTCGCGCCGTGACTGAGCCATCTGCCGATGACGATCTTCTGCTGATTGCCGCCCGACATGGCGGAGGCAAGCACCCGCCGCGACGGCGTCTTGATCTTCAGTTCACGGATCTGGCGGTCGGCGTTGGCCGCCTCCGCTGCACGGTTGATCGTCAAGCCGCGCGTCAGCCTGCGGAAGACCGGCAGGTTGATATTGAGGCCGATCGGCAGGTTGAGGCAGAGGCCCTGATCACGGCGGCTTTCCGGCGCGAGCGCGATCCCGAGTTCCATTGCCTTGCGCTCGTTGCCGATCTCGACCTTGCGGCCCTGCCAGTAGACTTCTCCGGCGGTGAGCGGCTGGCGCCCATAGAGCCCGAGTGCGAATTCGCTGCGTCCGGCGCCGATCAGACCGTAAAGGCCAACGATCTCGCCGGCCCGCACGGAAAGCGATATGTCGGTGAATCCCGGCCCCGAGAGGCCCCGGGTCTCGACGATCGTCTCGCCGAGCGGAAAATGCTCCTTGTGATAGATCTGCTCGATCGTGCGGTTGATCATCAGGGCGATCAGTTCGGCCTCGTTCGTCTCCGAAACCGCGCGCGTGCCGACATGGGTGCCGTCGCGCAGCACCGACACGCGGTCTGCGAGCTCGAAGACTTCCTCCAGCCGGTGACTGATATAGACGATGGTCACGCCTTCGCCCTGCAGCCGGCGAATGAGGCGGAAAAGCTGCGCGGATTCCTGCCGCGTCAGATAGGCCGTCGGCTCGTCGAAGATCAGGAACCGGGTGCCGCGCATGGCTGCGCGCGCGGTTGCGACGAGCTGCTGCTGGCCGATCGTCAGGCTGCCGAGGGTCGCATTGGCCGGCAGGTTGAAACCGAGGTCGTCGAGGACACCCTGAGCGGCATCGGTCATGGCACGCTTGCGCATGAGGCCGCGACGGTTCATCTCGTCGCCGAGGAACATGTTGGCGGCAACGCTCAGGTGCGGGCAGAGCACCACCTCCTGATGCACGGCATTGATGCCGCGAGCGATCGCTTCGTTGGGGGTCGCAAGCAGGACGGAATCGCCGCACCAGAGCACTTCGCCCGCTGTCCGCGGAATAACGCCAGTCAGAAGCTTGATCAGCGTAGATTTGCCGGCCCCGTTTTCGCCGACGATCGCGTGGATTTCGCCCGAGAGAAAGGTGACGGTCGCGGGTTTCAGGGCTTCGACGGTGCCGTAGTTCTTCTGGAGGCCGCGCAATTCCAGGATCGGCTCGCCCCTCGGAACGGGACGACCGCTGACCGCCTTCACCTCGGCCTCGTGCCGGCGTGCGACCTCTTGAAGTCCTGTCGTCATGACCTCCTCCTCTCATTCGGAGTGCGGCGGCCGGCCTCTCAAGCCGATCGCCGCATCCAAGAAAGCACCGTGGCGCCAGACGAGACGCCACGCTCTTCGCGGTTCAGTTCACCTTCGGGTTCAAGAGCGCGTCGATCTTCGGATCGGACATGTTGGCCTTGGTGACCAGGTTCGCGCCGGTGTCGACATTCGCCTCGACCTTCTCGCCCTTGGAAACGGCAAGCGCCGTCTTTATGCCATCATAGCCCATGCGATAGGGATCTTGCACGACCAGACCGGCGATCACGCCTTCCTTCAGGAAGCCGACGGTCTTTTCGTCACTGTCGAAGCCGATGACCTTGATCTTGTCGCCGAGCTTGTTTTCGGCGATCGCCTGGCCGACGCCCTGCGCCATGATCAGGTTGGAGGCGAAAACGCCGACGAGATTGGGATTGGCCGTGATCAGGTCGGTCATGATGTTGAGGCCGGTCGTCGCCTGCCCGTCTGCATATTTATCGGCAACGACCTTGAGGCCCGGATATTTCGTCTTGATCTGATCGAGGAAACCTTCGCGACGCTGATCGAGCGATCCGACGCCGGGCAGGTTGGTGATGATCGCGACTTCACCCTCTTCCTTGCCGGTCGCTTCCTTGATCGCCGCGGCGAGGCCATCGGCGGCGATGCGACCGCCCTGGACGTTGTCCGTCGTCAGGAACGACGAGAAGGCCTTCGAATCGGCGGCGGAGTCGATGCCGATGATCGGCACGGACTTTGCCGCCTCGTCGATCGGCTTGCCGAGCGCCTTGAATTCAGTCGGGGCGATCACGACCGCTGCCGGTGCGCCGGCGACCGCATTTTCAAGGATGCTGATCTGGCCGTTGATGTCGGATTCGGCTTGCGCGCCGAGCTCCGGTACGTTGACGCCGAGGTCCTGGCCGGCCTTGCGGGCGCCCGCAAGCACAATCTGCCAGAAGAAGGAAGTGGTGTCCTTGACGATGATCGGGATGGTGACGTCCTGTGCGAAAGACGGCACGGGCGCCATGGCGGCGACAAATGCGGCGCCGGCCAGGGCGTTGAAGGCACGGCGTGAAAGAATGCGCTTGGCTATGCTCATCAGGTTTCTCCTCTCAGTTACACCTCGTTCCGTTTATCGAGACCGATCCGCCAGGTGCATGCGGCCCGGTCCTTTATAAAGAGACCCTCCCCGCCATCGCGGCAGGAAGCATCACACTCTCACGGCCTCCGCTCCAAGCTCAGGCGCGACCAGCGTATAAGGTTCGAAGGCGGCGAGGTCCTCGGCCGTGATCTTCCGTCCGGTGAGTTCCATATTCCGATTCAGGCTTTCCGGTTTGGCGGTGCCGAGCAGGACGGAAGCGACCTGGGGATTGGCAAGCGGGAACTGCAGCGCCGGCGCCGCGAGCGGCATGCCGCGCTCCTGCGCAATCCGTTCCATCGCCGCCACCTTCGCCCTGACTTCCTCCGTCGCCGGCATATAGTCGAAATGCGCGCCCTCCACCGGACCGGTGGCGAGAATGCCGGAATTGAACACGCCGCCGATCACGAGCGACGTCCGCTTCTTCTCGCAGAGCGGCAGGAGTTCGGCGACGGCGGACCGGTCGAGGAGCGTGTAGCGGCCGGCAAGCAGGATACAGTCGATGTCGGCGTGCCGCATCACCTCGAGGCAGACTGGCACTTCATTGACGCCAGGCCCATAGGCCGAGATGACGCCGCCCGATTTCAGCTCCTCCAGCGCCTTCAGGCCGGAGTCCAGGAGTTGCCGCAGGTATACCGCATTCTTCGCGGTGCCATGGGTATAGCCGCCGATATCGTGGACATAGAGGATGTCGATGCGGTTGAGGCCGAGGCGGGCGTAGCTCATCTCCACCGACCGCATGATCGCATCATAGCTGTAATCGTAGGTGACGTCGAAATTCAGCGGCTTGACATAGGAGTAGTCCGGAACCTTATCCTGCGGCACAGGCTGCAGCAGCCGACCGACCTTCGTCGACAGCACGAAGCTCTCGCGCGGCTTGTCGCGCAGGAAGTCGCCAACCCGCCGCTCGGCGAGCCCGAGCCCATAAAAGGGCGCCGTGTCGAAATAGCGGATACCCGCGTCCCAGGCGGCCTCGAGCGTCGTCATCGCCGCTTCGCGGGTGCATTCGCGATAGAGGCCGCCGAGCGGAGCGGTGCCGAAGCTGTATTCGGTCACGGCAAGATCGGTCCGGCCTATCTTTCTCGTCTGCATTCCTTGTCTCCTCCCTCCAAGGATGCGCCTTTCTTACATGCTCAGTTCCGAGCGGAGTTTGCCCCTCGCTCGCTTAAAGCGTCGCCCCCAGATGCCAGGGCACGAACTCGTTGTCGCCGTAGCCGAAAAGTTCGCTCTTGGTCTTGCGACCGGAGGCGGTGGCGATGATGAGTTCGAAAATCTCGCGGCCGAGACCGGCGATCGTCGCCTCGCCCGAGGCGATGACGCCGCAATCGATGTCCATGTCTTCCTCCATTGCCCGATAAAGCGCCGTGTTGCTGGTGAGCTTGATCGACGGTGCCGGGCGACAGCCGAAACAGCTTCCGCGCCCGGTCGTGAACGCGATGACGTTTGCTCCTCCGGCAACCTGACCCGTCGCCGAGACCGGATCGTAACCCGGCGTATCCATGAAGACCAGGCCGCTCTCGGTCACCCGTTCGGCGTAGTTGTAGACAGCTGTCAACGGTGAACGGCCGCCCTTGGCCACCGCGCCCAGCGATTTTTCGAGGATCGTTGTCAGGCCTCCGCGCTTGTTGCCCGGCGAAGGATTGTTGTCGAGCGAGGCGCCATGCAACGCAACATAGCTCTCCCACCAGGAGATCAGCTCATCGAGCCTTGCCGCCACCTCGCCGTTGACGGCGCGACTGCGCAACAGATGCTCCGCACCATAAATCTCGGAGGTCTCCGAAAGAATCGCGGTGCCGCCGGCGCCAGCGAGGATATCGACGGCGGCGCCGAGCGCCGGGTTGGCCGTGACACCGGAGAGGCCGTCCGAGCCCCCGCATTGCAGTCCGACGATGATCTCGCTGACCGGTATCGGCACGCGGCGGGCGGTGGACACTTCCGCCGCGATTTCCTCGAGAACGCCGAGCGCGCGCTCGACCGAGCGGCGGGAGCCACCCGCCTCCTGAATGTTGAAATGCCGCTTCTCCGCGCCCGCGCCGCTCTGACCGTAAAGCGTCAACTGGTTGACCTCGCAGCCGAGCCCGACCATCAGCACGCCGCCGAAATTGGCGTGCCGGGCGTAGCCGGCAAGCGTACGGTGCAGATTTTTCATGCCGTCGCCGGTGGACGACATGCCGCAGCCCTGGTCATGCACGATCGGTACGAAACCGTCGATACCTTCATATCTCGGCAGGATGCGGCGGTTAGCCTCGTCGGCGATCGCCCGACAGACGGTGGTGGAACAGTTCACGCTGGCGATGATGCCGATGTAGTTGCGCGTCGCGGCCCGACCGTCGGCCCGGCGATAACCGAGGAAGGTGCGCGCCTTGTCGGCCTCGCTCGCCGCCTCCGGCGCAACGGGGGCCCCAATGGAGAGCCGGTCCTGGTCGAAGGCGAGGTTGTGCGAATGAACGTGCTCGCCGGGAGCGATGTCGCACGTGGCGCGGCCGATCGCCTGGCCGTATTTCACCACCGGCTCGCCCGACTTGATCGATCTGATCGCCGCCTTGTGGCCAGCATCGATCCTTGCCGCCGCCGGCACGCCGCCGGCCAGCATTTCGCCGGGCGCGATCGCAGCAGTGGCGACGACGACATTGTCTTCCGGCGAAAGAAGGATCGAAGACGGTGCGGGCAATCTCTGGCTCCAGAACGGCTTTCGTGTTGACGACACGTATCCTGTTTTGTCTTTTATCTACAATAGACAGATTTTCGTCAATGGGTATTATAATTGGCGTCGCACCGAGGACGACCCAAGAGCCAACATGCTTGCGAGCGCCGCCGAGCCGCGGACACCTCTCGATCAACCTAAACGCCGGACCACGCAATGGCGAAGCAGAACACCGTCTTCAAGGATGCCTTCAACCGCTGTCTGACGACGCTCGCGGAAACGTCGGCGCTGCCTTCGGAACCCGAGCTCGGCCAGGCCCTCGGCGTCAGTCGCACGACCGTTCGCGCCATCCTCACGCGCTGCGAAGAGCTCGGGTTGATCGCCTGGGACAAGCGGCGGAAGACCGTGCTGAGGGCCCCCGACCCTGCGGACTATTTTCCGACCGAGGAGACCGATTCGCTCGCCGAGCGGATCGAGCGCAGCTTCATGCGCCGGATTCTGGCGGGCGGCGCCGAGCCCGGAATGCAGATCAACGAGCTGGAGCTTGCCCGTGAGATCGGCACCGGCACGACGAGCGTGCGGGAGTTCCTGATCCGCTTCAGCCGCTTCGGCCTGATCGAGAAACGGCCGAACAGCCATTGGGTGCTCAAGGGATTCACCCGCGAGTTCGCGCTCGAACTGACGGAGGTGCGCGAGATGTTCGAGCTTCGCTCGGCCGCCCGCTTCGTCAGCCTTCCCGAGGACGATCCGGCCTGGGAGGAACTGAGGAAAATCGAAGCGGTGCACCGGGAAGTGCTTGCCGATATCGACAGACGCTACAAGGAATTCTCGGAGCTCGACGAGCGCTTCCACCTTTTGGTGCACAAATCCTCGAGCAACCGTTTCATCATCGACTTCTACGACGTCATCGCCATCGTCTTCCACTATCATTACCAATGGAACAAGGCGAATGCACGCGAGCGCAACGCGCGGGCGCTCGAAGAGCATCTCGCCTATATAGCGGCGCTCCAGTCGCGTGATCCGAAGCAAGTGGAACAGGCCTGCAGGCTGCATTTGAAATCGGCGCGCGAGACCCTGTTGCAGTCCCTTCCCTGAAGGGCCGGAAAGTCCGATCAATAGCCGGATTCCGACCGCGTCGGCTCGGCCTCACCCAAAAATTCCCGGCGCAGCCGCTCTGTCGCGTTGACGAGCAAGGTCACGTCGGTGCCGATCGCCATGAAATCGGCACCGAGATCGCGGTAGTCTCGGGCCTGCGCGGGATCGAGCGTCATGATGCCGCGCGCCTTGCCGGCGCGGCGGATACGGGTAAAGGCGTCGACAATGGCAGCCCGCACCTCGATATGGCCTGGATTTCCGAGATGGCCCATATCAGCGGCAAGATCCGCCGGGCCGATGAACAGGCCGTCGACACCGTCGAGCGCTGCGATCTCATCGATCGCGTTCAGTCCTGCCTTGCTTTCGATCTGCAGGAGAAGGCAGATCTCGTCATTGGCATTCCGGAGATAATCGGTGATGCGCCCGAAATTCGTCGCCCGCCCCAGCGCTGCGCCGACGCCGCGGATCCCTTGCGGCGGGTAGCGCACGGCGCGGACGAGCTGCCGCGCCTGATCGACGCTGTCGACCATCGGGATGAGCAGCGTCTGCACGCCCGTGTCGAGCACCTGCTTGATCAGTGCCGTGTCGCCGACGGGCAGCCGAACGATCGGATGACTCCCCCGACCGGCGATCGCACCGTATTGCGCCGCAAGCAGCGGCAGGTCGTTCGGCGCATGCTCGCCGTCGATCAGCAGCCAGTCGTAACCGCTGCCGGCAACGACTTCGGCAGCATAGGGGCTGGCAAGCGCCACCCAGAGGCCGAGCTGGAAGCGGTTTTCGCGGATCGCCGCTTTAAAGGGGTTTTTCGGGGCCGGCATGGATCGTCCTCCTCTCGCACAACTACAGCGCCGTGCGTCTTTTCAGACGCACAAAGGACGCTGTAGCACTTTGAATGGCTGCATGTTTTGTCCTTAGATCGGGTACGATTTAAGGAAACATGCAGTAATGCTTGGAGCGGCCCGCCCCTAACCCTCTCCCCGCATGCGGGGGAGGGGACTGGAAGCGTGCCGCTTGTCCCTTCTCCCCGCGAGCGGGGAGAAGGTGCCGGCAGGCGGATGAGGGGCAATGACGCCCGCAGTCTCGCTCAGAAAAGTCCTGATGCTCAATTATTCAGAATCGATGACGAAGACTATCGTCTTCGCAGCAAAAGAAAACCGCCCAGAAATCCCGGGCGGTTTGTTTGCAATTGGCCTTGCCTCAGGCGATGCCACCGAGGCAGACATATTTGATTTCCATGAATTCCTCGATGCCGTATTTCGAGCCCTCGCGGCCGAGGCCGGAAAGCTTGACACCACCGAAGGGCGCTTCCGCCGTGGAGATCAGGCCGGTGTTGACGCCGACCATGCCGTATTCCAGCGCTTCGGCGACACGGAAGACGCGTGCCAGATCCTTCGCATAGAAGTAAGAGGCAAGGCCGAACTCGGTGTCGTTTGCCTGGTGGATGACGTCCGCTTCGTCCTTGAAGCGGAAGAGCGGCGCCACCGGGCCGAAGGTCTCCTCACGCGCCACCGCCATCGCTTGGGTGACGTCCGCCAACACCGTCGCCTCGTAGAAGGTGCCGCCGAGCGCATGACGCTTGCCGCCGTGCACGACGCGAGCGCCCTTGGCGAGCGCATCGGCCACATGCTCTTCGACTTTTTCGAGAGCCGGCTTATCGATCAGCGGCCCGAGGATGACGCCCTCCTCCATGCCGTTGCCGGTCTTGAGCTTGGCGACGGCGCCCGCGAGCTTCTCGGAGAAGGCCTCGTAGACGCCGTCCTGCACATAGATGCGGTTGGCGCAGACGCAGGTCTGGCCATTATTGCGGAACTTTGCGATCAGCGCTCCCTCGACCGCCGCGTCGAGATCGGCGTCGTCGAAGACGATGAAGGGGGCGTTGCCGCCGAGTTCGAGGCCAAGCTTCTTGATCGTCGCAGCACTCTGCCGGTAGAGCTCGGCACCGACCTCGGTGGAGCCGGTGAAGGTCAGCTTGCGCACGGTCGGGTTCGAGGTCATCTCGGCGCCGATCTCGCGGGCCGAGCCGGTGATCACCGAAAAGAGGCCCTTCGGCATGCCGGCGCGCTCGGCGAGCACGGCGATGGCGATCGCCGAAAACGGCGTCTGCGCGGCGGGCTTCAACACCATGGCGCAGCCGGCGGCAAAGGCAGGGCCGGCCTTGCGAGTGATCATCGCGTTGGGGAAGTTCCACGGAGTGATCGCGGCGACGACACCGATCGGCTGCTTCATCACCAGGATGCGCTTGTCCTTTTGGTGTCCAGGCACAAGGTCGCCATAGACGCGGCGCGCCTCTTCCGCGAACCATTCGATGAAGCTTGCGCCGTAGACGATCTCGCCGGTTGCTTCTGTCAATGGCTTGCCCTGCTCTAACGTCAGGATCTGGCCGAGATCATCCTTGTTCTCGATCATCAGCTCGAACCAGCGCCGTAACACGGCCGAGCGCTCCTTGGCGGTCCTGGCGGCCCACTCCTTCTGCACCCGCGCCGCGGTTTCGATCGCAGCCCTGGTTTCGACCGCGCCGAGCTTCGGCACGCGACCGATCACCTCGCCCGTCGCCGGATTGTTCACCTCTATCGCGTTCTTCGGGTCAGCTTCGATCCAGGTCTCGCCGACGAGAGCGGCCTCACGAAACAGTGACGGGTCTTTCAGGTTCATGGCGCGTCCTTCCTCGGAAAAATCTACAGAACTTATACAACTTTTTTCCGGATCGACAATCGTCTCGACTGGCGTTTCCGGATTTTGCGGCCGGAGGCGGCCAAAGGCACCGAAGCGGGAATCAAGCTGAAAACGTCTCGCTACGCTTCTCGTTCCGCGTCAGGCCCCCTCAGGCAACCAGGAACCGAGGAACATCACTTTTGAGAGAGTACGTTTCAAAGATCCTTCGTCTTCTGTAGCGTCTCGCCGAATCCGGCAGACCGGCAGACCTATGCCTGTCGAAGGCTTCCCAAGGGATTCAGATATAGGACAAGGACTTTCGTTCGTGACAGAAATCAACCACAGAAGAGCTGACCACCCGATCCATTCGATCTTCCTGGAGCGCTGGTCGCCGCGCGCCTTCACCGGTGAGGACATCAGCGAAAAGGAGTTGCTCGCTCTCTTCGAGGCGGCGCGCTGGGCGCCATCGGCGAGCAACATTCAGCCCTGGCGCTTCGTCTATGCGCGCCACAGTACCGAACACTTCGCCTCATTGCTGGACACCCTTGACGAAGGCAACCAGCGCTGGGCGAAAAACGCCTCGGCGCTCGTCATCATTCTCTCGAAGACCCACAGGGTTACATCGGCGGGCGAGGTCAGGCCCGCCTATACCCATGCCTTCGACACGGGTGCCGCCTGGTTCGCGCTGGCGCTGCAGACGCAGCTTGCCGGGTGGCACGCTCATGCCATGGCGGGCGTCGACCGCGACAAGGCGATGCGCGTTCTGGGCGTGCCGGAGCACTTCCGGGTGGAAGCCGCCGTCGCGATCGGCAAGATCGCCGATCCGTCCACGCTGCCCGACGATCTGCGCGAACGCGAAAAACCGAGTCAGCGCAAGCCGATCAACGAATTCGTCTTCGAGGGCCGTTTCAAGGGCGAGTGAGTCCGAACGTCACGGCTGGGTGCGAGTGCAAAAACCGTACCCACTTTCCTTATTTCGCTCAAAAAAACGGAGGGCGAAGGCCACCCCGCACCGTCAAATCGGACCATTTGCGCGTCAGATGTCGAGGTTGGCGACGCTCAGCGCGTTTTCCTGGATGAAGTCGCGCCGTGGCTCCACCTCGTCGCCCATGAGGCGCGAGAACAAGCCGTCCGCGTCGGTCGCATCCGCGACCTTGACCTGCAGCAGCGAGCGGACGTTCGGATCGAGCGTCGTTTCCCACAATTGCTCGGCATTCATTTCGCCGAGGCCCTTGTAACGCTGCATGGTGAGCCCCTTGCGGCCCGCGGCGAAAATCGCATCGAGCAGCGCGCGCGGCCCGCTGATCTCCTGCGTTCCATCGCGGCGGCGCAGCACCGGCGGAGCGCCGTAGATCTCCTTCAGCCGCGCCTTCAACTGATCGATGTGGCGAGCGTCGGAGGAGCCGATCAGTGCCATGTCGAGCACGGATACTTCCTTGACGCCGCGCACCATACGCTCGAGCTTCAGGCCGCCTTCCGCCGTAACCGACCCTACCCAGCCGCGCTCGGTCTCTTCGGAGACGACATCCAGCCGGCGGGCCACTTCGGCCGCGATCTCCTGATACTCGTCGCGCTCACTGTTGAGCTCGACATTGAGCGCTCCGGCGATCGCCGCCTGCTCGACGATCGAGCGACTGTAACGGGAGTGAAGCCCATCCATCAGCGAGCGCAGGCGGAGCGCGTCGTTGATGACTTCGCGCAGATCCTGTCCGGCCCGCACCTCGCCCGAGGCGAGTTGGAGCGACGCCTCTTCGAGACCCATGGTGATCAGATAATCTTCGAGCGCCTTCTCGTCCTTCAGGTACTGGACGGACTTGCCGCGCGCCACCTTATAGAGCGGCGGCTGGGCTATATAGAGGTGGCCGCGCTCGATCAGTTCCGGCATCTGCCGGAAGAAGAAGGTGAGCAGCAGCGTGCGGATGTGAGCGCCGTCAACGTCGGCATCCGTCATGATGATGATCTTGTGATAACGAAGCTTGTCGGCGTTGAACTCGTCCTTGCCGATCGAGGTGCCGAGCGCGGTGATCAGGGTGCCGATCTCCTGGCTCGACAGCATCTTGTCGAAGCGCGCGCGCTCGACGTTCAGGATCTTGCCGCGCAGCGGCAGGATCGCCTGGCTTTCGCGCGAGCGTCCCTGCTTGGCCGAGCCGCCTGCGGAGTCACCCTCCACCAGGAAAAGCTCGGACTTGGCCGGATCGCGCTCGGAGCAGTCGGCGAGCTTGCCGGGCAAGGACGAGATGTCGAGCGCGCCCTTGCGGCGCGTCAGCTCGCGCGCCTTGCGCGCGGCTTCGCGTGCGGCGGCCGCCTCGACGACCTTGCCGACGAGGATCTTCGCCTCGCTCGGATGCTCCTCGAACCATATGTTCAGTGCTTCGTTGACCAGGCCTTCGACCACGGGTCGGACTTCGGAAGAAACCAGCTTGTCCTTGGTCTGCGATGAGAACTTCGGATCCGGTACCTTGACGGACAGAACGGCTGTCAGGCCCTCACGGCAATCCTCGCCCTGAAGCGTGACTTTTTCCTTTTTGGTGATTCCGGAAGACTCCGCGTAGGACGTCACCTGACGCGTCAGCGCGCCGCGGAAGCCGGCCATATGGGTGCCGCCATCACGCTGCGGAATGTTGTTGGTGAAGCAGAGCACGTTCTCATGGTAGCTGTCGTTCCACCACATCGCCACCTCGACGGTGATTCCGTCCCGCTCGCCGCGAATCGAGACCGGCTTGTGCACGAGCGGCTTCTTCGCGCGGTCGAGATAGGCGACGAAGGCCTCCAGCCCGCCTTCATACATCATTTCGTCGCGGCGGATGTCCGAATGCCGCTTATCGGTCAAGACGATGCGGACGCCGGAGTTCAGAAAGGCGAGTTCGCGCAGGCGATGTTCGAGCGTCGAATAATCGAATTCGACGTTCGAGAAGGTCTGCTCGCTCGGCAGGAAGGTGACTTCGGTCCCGGTGTCGGCGCCGGCATCGCCCGTTACTTGAAGCGGCCCGTCGGCGACGCCATGGGTGAAGCTCATCTCGTGCATCTTGCCGCCGCGGCGGATCTTGAGCTTCAAAGACGCGGAGAGCGCATTGACAACCGACACGCCGACTCCATGCAGTCCGCCGGAGACCTTGTAGGAATTCTGGTCGAATTTTCCACCGGCATGGAGCTGCGTCATGATGACTTCCGCCGCCGAGACGCCCTCTTCCCTGTGAATATCGGTCGGGATGCCGCGGCCGTTGTCGGTAACGGTAACGGAGCCGTCGGGATTGAGCGTGACGGTCACGATGTCGGCATGGCCAGCCAAGGCCTCGTCGATCGCGTTATCCACGACTTCGTAAACCATGTGGTGCAGACCGGAGCCGTCGTCGGTGTCGCCGATATACATGCCGGGGCGCTTGCGCACGGCGTCGAGGCCCTTCAGCACCTTGATGGAATCGGCACCATATTCGGCGATCACGCCGGCTTCGGTCTGAGAAATATCGGTCATTCGGCTTCAGGTCTTTCCAGGTTTTTCGGACGTCGTGATTCGCGGCGAATCACAGCGCGAGATGCCTCGCGGACTATAGGAAATTTGTCCACGGGTTCCAAATCCCGGCGGCGGGGTCGCGCCCGGGTTTCATTCCCCCTCATTATCAGGAAATGTGGCTTTTTCCAAAATATCTTCCATGGCCCGGATCGTCTCTTCCGAGAGGCCGCGAATGTGCTCGCTCAAACGGTTAGCAAAGGCAGTGTGGCCGGGCGGCAGGCCGGACGTGTCGAGCACCACCTTAGGATCGGAAATATGGGCAATGCGGAAGAGCTCGTCCGCCTCGTCCCAGATCACGTTGAAATAACCGGCGACGCGCTGGAGAAAATCGAAGCTCGGCGCGCCGCGCTTGCCATGCTCGAGCGCCGAGAGATAGGCCGGGGAAACGCCGATCGCCGCGGCCATCTCCTTCTGCGAGACGCCTTTGCGGCGGCGGAGCTCCCGCACGGCCTCGCCGAAGGGGGTCATGAGGCGCTTCCCTTCGCGCGCGCGAGCCGCACATAGAGCGCCCCCTCGCCGCCATGGTTGCGCGCGGCCGGCTCGTAGGACGAAATCAACGGCCGGAACTCCGGCAGCGAGAACCAGAGCGGAACGGCACGCTTCAAGGCCCCGTCGCTGCCGAACGACGTTCCCTTGCCGGTGATGACGAGCACATGTCTCAAGCCGCGCTCATGTGCCTTCAAGAGGAATTGCAGCAGGAAACCGTGTGCCTCGCTCTGGATCATCCCGTGCAGGTCGATCCGTGCTTCGAGAGCCAGCCGGCCCTTGGCGAGCTTACGCTTCACCGGCTTCTCGAGCGGTTGATGCCGGCGCTCTGCCTTGTCGCGGCTCAAGGCAAAGCCTTGTTCCGTCTTGCCTTCGGCCGTGGCTGAAGTCGCGGCGGGTGGCTGCGATGCCGGCGCGGCCCTGGGTTCGGCTTCGCCGAGGAACTCCTCGAGATCCTCCAGACGGCCCGGCATGGGCCTCGTCGAACGGGCGACCTTTCCCCAGAGAATGCGGTCCTCCGGCGACAGCTTCCGGTTCTTAGCCATGGCGATATCGGACCGCGGCGGCGCGGGGAACGAAGATGAAAAAATCGGCATCGTCGCGCACCGAACCGGCGAGATCGCCCGCCTCGTCGCCGGAACCCGTGAAGATATCGCCGCGCGCCGGGCCGACGATAGCCGAGCCCGTGTCGAGCGCGAGCATCAGCCGCCCGAAGGGGCGACCGCCGTCGAGATGGGTCAGGCTCTCGCTGGCAATGTAGAAAGGGACCCCGAAAGTATGGATGAGCCGGTCGACTGCAAGCGATCGCCCGGGCTCCAGCGGCACCTTGGCCGCAGCGACGGGACCGAGCGCCTCATCCTCGACGGCCGCCTCGCGGAAGAAGATAAAGGAACGGTTATGCCAAAGAACCTCGTCCACCTCGTCGGGGTTGGCCGCCAGCCACCGGCGGATGCTCGCCATCGATACGGTCGCCGCGTCGATTTCGCCCCGATCGATCAGTAGTTTGCCGATCGCCGAGAAGCGATGGCCGGTCTTCGCCGCATAGGTGATGCGCCGGCGCGCGCCGTCCAGGTAGATCAGGCGCGCGGCACCTTGCACATGGGTGAAGAAGACGTCGACCTTCGAGCGGGCATAGGCGATCTCAAGGCCGCGGCCGGCGAGAAAACCTTTCTCGATCGCGCGACGGTCGGGATATTCTTCGATCCTTCCATCGACCAGCCGGCCGAAGGCGAAATAGGGATCCATACCCTCCGGCCGGTTAGCCTCGTCAATATCGACAAGGTCGGCCGGACGCCGGTAAAAAGGAAAACGAAACTCGCCGTCCGGAACCGAACGGACTTCTATTTCCGGTTCGTAGAAGGCGGTGACGAAGCCCCTCGGTCTCTCATCGGGCCGGATCCGGAATGGCACATACTGGCTCTCAAAGAAGGCCCGAGCGGCGGCGGCGGCGGAAAAACTGCCTTCTGCCGCCTCGAATGCAGGCAGCAGGTCATCCACCGAAATGCCGAGAGAGCCGGTTCTGTACGGCTTCGCCGTCGTGACATGACCGTGACAGCGGCGCAGCGCGGCGATCACCGGCGTCGGATCGTCCGTATGCCAGCCGGGCAGCTCGGAAAAGGTGACCGGCTCGATATGAAAGGCCATGGTCGCCCGCTTCCCGGTCAGTTTTCCGATTCGGTGGCGATCAGCTTCCAGTTCGGATCACGCGAGCGGATGTCGCGCGAAAAGGTCCAGAGATCGTTCACTTCGGCGACCGAATCGGCGTCGCCGTCGATCAGCTTGCCCTCTTTGTCGTAGGTCGCGGAAATGAGCTGACTGATGATCCTGACGGTGATGTTTTCCTCGTTGTCCTTGAGTTCCGCATGGACGATGTCGGCCTTCTCGATGCCGACGAAGGTCGATTTGACCACCTCGCCCTTGGCCTCGCGGTCGGTGATAGCCGCGTCGAAACCCTCATAGACCTCGCGCGAAAGCAGCCCCTTCAGGGTCTTGCGATCGCCGTCGGCGAAGGCCATTACGATCATCTCATAGGCCATCTTCGCGCCATTTAGGAATTCTGAGGGATCGAAGTTGGCATCCGCATCGCTCAAAACTCTGAGTTGGGTGTTCAGCGGCGTGCCGGCCTTGGCGACCGTCTCGATGGCGGCGTAACGGGATTCGTCTTCCGCAGCGCTTTCGCGTCGGGGGAGTTGGACGACCTTGCCGTTGTCACTTGCCTCCGGCCCTTTGGCTATGTCCCGCGGCGAATACGGGTCGAAGGGCGGGCGCTCATTGCCTGTCCGGCGGCCAAGAACGCTGCGGAGCTGCAGGAAGATGACCACGGCGGCGATCAGGAAAAAAAAAGTGATGAAGTCGAAAGAGCCCATTTCCACCCGGAACCGCTGCTAGAATTTCTCTTACTGTCCCATATAGTCCGCAAGGATAAACCATTCAAATGGCGATGTCGCACCCATAAACCCGAGGACGACCAATTGCATTCACCTTCTTGCGAGCAAGAGCGATGCGTTTCCTGATTCCGCTGATCCTTCTCGGACTGCCGCTGGCGGAAATTGCCGGCTTCGTCGTTGTCGGCCGCGAAGTCGGTGTGCCTATGACGCTGCTCCTTGTGTTCCTGAGCGCCGTCGCCGGTGTCGTGCTCCTGCGCGTCCAGGGCATCGGCATGCTCCGACGCGTGCAGGAGGCAGCGCGGATGGGGAACGATCCCGGGATTGACGTGCTCGGCGGGGCGCTGATCTTTCTCGCCGCTATTCTCCTGATCGTGCCGGGTTTCATCAGCGACGTGATCGGTCTCTTGCTGTTTCTGCCGCCGGTGAGACGTGCCATCGCTGCTTTCCTGCGCACACGGCTGACGATCTTCACCACGGGAACCGGCTTCTATTATTCGAGCAGCAGCCGGCGCGAGGAGCACCGAGGGCCGCCCGTCATCGATCTCGACGAGGACGAGTTCTCCCGCAAGGAAAAGGACGGGGACGACTCGCCGCCCCCGAACCGCCTTTCCCACTGACGCATGGCGTCGAAGAATGCGCGGCGGTTTGCCGACGACGGCACGCATGGAAACAAAGACTTGAACCGCGTCGCGTGAATTCCTTCGATGCGAGCGGCTTGCAGGTCTACACTTTTCCTGATGCCGTTTCCAATCGGGTCTATAATGCAGCGGAGACGCATGAGCTGGGCGTGTTTTCCGCCCCGCAGTGCCTACTGCATGTCTCCTCAAGTTGACCTCGATTCAGGGACAAGACATGCAGCAATTCAAAGTGCTACAGCGACTATTGCGCGTCTGATAGAACGCGCGGCGCTGTCGGCCACCAGGGTTGTAAGCCCAGGTCCGAAATGCTAGATGGCCTCACCAATTCGAAGTCCGAGGACACTCTTATGACGACTGATACCGCATCCAACGGCAACGGCGGCGCCCAGCAGAGCCCGTCGCTCAACATCCTGGCCCAGTATGTCAAGGACCTCTCCTTCGAGAACCCCGGCGCACCGCGCTCGCTGCAGGCCCGCGACCGTGCCCCGTCGATCAACATCAATGTCAATGTCAACGCCAACCCGCTCGCCGAGAACGACTTCGACGTCGTTCTGTCGTTGAATGCAGAGGCGAAGGACGGCGACAAGGTCCTGTTCAATGTCGAGCTCGCCTATGGCGGCGTGTTCCGCGTTGCCGGTTTTCCGCAGGAGCACATGTTGCCGCTGCTCTTCATCGAGTGCCCGCGCCTGCTCTTCCCGTTCGCGCGCCAGATCGTGGCCGACGCGACCCGCAACGGCGGCTTTCCGCCGCTGATGATCGATCCGATTGATTTCGCACAGATGTTCGCCCAGCGCATGGCCGAGGAAAAGGTCCGCGCGCAGGTCGCCAACACCAACAGCACGGCCAACTGATCGGCCCGACAAACGAAAAAAAGCCCGGCTCGATGCCGGGCTTTTTTGTTTAAGCGTCACTTCTTGTGCGAACTACTGCATGTGTCCTTGAATCGTACTCGTTCAAGGACACAAACATGCAGCAACTCAAAGTGCTACAGCGTCCTTTGTGCGTCTGAAAAGACGCACGGCGCTGTAGTAAGGAAGTCAGCCGCTATACTTTGCCCATATGGCCTTGACGCCGATCTTCGAGACGAGCGCGGCATGCGCCGCGAGTTCGGTTTCCGTCAGCCGCGGCCGCAGGGGTCGCTCTCTTTGCATCACGATGATCGGTCCGTCGTCGGCTTCGATCGTCAGACCGCCGATCTCCGACGTGACGAGGCCGAGCGCAGCCTGACGCCCGCCGATCATCTCGATATAGACTTCGGCAAGCAGTTCGGAGTCGAGAAGCGCGCCGTGCTTGGCGCGATGGGAGTTGTCGATGCCGTAGCGGCGGCAGAGCGCATCGAGCGAATTCGGGCCCATCGGATGCTTGCGCCGGGCGAGCGCCAGTGTATCGGTCACACGCTCATTGACGATCGGCGGCAATCCGAGCCGCTCGAACTCCGCATTGATAAAGCCGATATCGAAAGTGGCGTTATGCGCGACCCAGCGCGCATCGCCGAAGAAATCGAGGATCTGATCGGCGACCTCGGCGAAGGACGGCTTGTCCTTGAGGAACTCGTCGGTAATGCCGTGAACGGCGAGTGCATCTGGGTGAACCTTACGGTCCACCGGGTTTATGTAGAGATGGATCGTGCGTCCCGTCGGAAACTGGTTCTCGAGCTCGACACCGCCGATCTCGATCACCCGATCCTCGCGGCTGTCGAGACCGGTCGTTTCCGTATCGAAGATGATTTCACGCATGCGGGGTTCCCTGGGCGCCGTTTCGGAACGAATCGATCCGACCAGCGCCAGTTTTAATCCCGTTTTGTTCTCAGTTGAAGCTTCGAACGCCACATTGACTGTGGAAGGCTACTTTCCGCCGCTCATCCGCGAGCGGCACGCTCTTAAGTCCCCTCTCCCCGCTGTTCGGTCCGGGGACATGGGTAACATTTGTTCGGAGACATAGGTAACAGGTGGTTGCCGTTGCGGTTGAGTGAGGGGCGGTCCCAATCTCAGCGACATCCGCTACCCCGACCTCAACTGATCAACAATGGCGCGAATCTGCTGCCGCGTGACATCGAAGCTGTCGCTCGTATCGACGACATAATCCGCGCGTGTCCGCTTTTCGCTGTCGGGTACCTGACGCGCGCGGATCATTGCGAATTTCTCCGCCGTCATTCCCGGCCGTTTCATGACCCGCTCCCTCTGCGTCTCCGGATCGCAGGTGACGACGACCACCCGGTCGACGCGCTTCTCGGCCTTGGTCTCGAACAGCAGCGGGATATCGAGAAGCACGAAGGGGGCGCCCGCCGCCTTATGACGGGCGATGAACTCCCGCTCCTTCGCACGCACGAGCGGGTGCACGATCCGCTCCAGCTCGGCGAGCCGGTCGGGGGCGGCGACAAGCCGTCGCGAAAGCTCCGCCCTGTCGATTGCCCCGTCCTTCGCCACGCCGGGAAAAGCCGCCTCGACCGACGCCACCGCCTCGCCGCGATAGAGCTCGTGCACAACCTCATCGGCATCGTTCACCGGAACGCCGAGCTCCCGGAACATTCCCGCGGCGGTCGATTTTCCCATGCCGATGGAGCCCGTGAGCCCGACGATGATCATGCGTGCTTGTCCATATCGCTGATGATGATCTGCCGAAGCGTTTCGTCGACGACAGGCCTGCGGCCGAACCATTTCTCGAATCCGGGCACGGCCTGATGCAGGAGCATGCCAAGTCCGTCGGCGATGCGAAAGCCCTGCTCCTCCGCCTGGCGCAGTAGCGGCGTCTTCAGCGGCACATAGACTATGTCGGTCACGACGGCGTCCCCTGCCATGGGCGAGAAATCGATCGCCGGCGCCGGCTCGCCGTCCATGCCGAGAGAGGTCGTGTTCACGAAGAGCCCGGCGCCAGACATGGTCTCGGCAAGTGCCGCCATCGGATGCGCATGCACCGCACCCCCGAAGCGGTCGGCGAGTTCCTGGGCCCGCTCGGGCGTGCGGTTCACGACATGGATCGCCTTGACGCCCCGGTCGCGGATCGCCTGGATCACGGCGCGGCTGGCACCGCCGGCGCCGAGCACCACCGCGGTCGAAATCCGATCCCAGCCTTTCGCGCGCTCGTCGAGATTGGCGACAAAGCCGCGCCCGTCAGTATTCGTCGCGCAGACCTCGCCGTCCTCGAGCCAGAGCGTGTTGGCCGCTCCGAGCTCGGCACTCAGCTCGTCCGGCCGATCGGAGAGCCGGAATGCCGCTTCCTTGTGAGGAATGGTGACGTTGCCGCCGCAGAAGCCTGCCGTCCCATCCTTGAGCTGCCGGATGAAAACCGGGAAGGCTTCCGGCGTGAGCTCGAGTGCCCGGTAGCTCCCCTCGATTCCGAACTGCTTCAGCCAATAGCCATGGATGAGCGGCGAGCGCGAATGCTTGACCGGATAGCCGGTGACGAAGGCATGGTTAACAAATGTTTCACGTGAATCACGCATCGATCGCACCCAGTTCACGGAGCTTCGAAAGAAGCGGCAGCATCGGCAGGCCGAGGATCGTGAAATAGTCGCCGTCGATCCTCTCGAAGAGCTGAATGCCTTCGCCCTCGAGCTGATAGGCGCCGACGCTCGCGAGCGCCTTCTCACCCACCCTTTGAAGATGTCGTTCTATAAAGGCCCGGTTCAACGGCCTGACCGTCATGTGGGCAGTCGAAACGTGCCGCCAGACGATCTCGTCATCGCGGACGAGAACCACAGCGCTGTTCAGGCTGTGCGTCTTGCTCGAAAGCGACAGGAGATGCTCGGCGGCTTCCGCCATGTCTCTGGGCTTGTGATAGACACGCGCTCCGAGCGACATCGTCTGATCGGATCCGATCACGAGCGCACTTTCGAAATGCCGCGCCACGTCCTTGGCCTTGGCTTCGGCAAGCGCGAGCGCCACGTCGACAGGCGAGGCCCCCGATTGCTCGAGCGGCCGTTCAAGCGCGCGCTCGTCCACCCGAGCCGCCTGAGCCTCGAAGGCAAGGCCGGCATTCGTCAGAAGCGCCCGGCGAAAGGGACTGGCGGAGGCCAAAACGAGCGAGCTTGTCATTTTCCGTTCCCGGGTTCCGGATCGCGACGGTTCACGGATTCGATCAACCCGCATCGTGCGACCGATACATAAGTAGGTCAGTGCAAGAGCACTTGAGCAATTCAGTGCAAGGGCCTTGGCGAAAGCGCGCGCTTCCGACTGTCCCGCACCTCTCCGATTCGCTCTATCTGAGCCGCGGGCGAAGGGCAACGATTGCGGCAGCCGTTTCCTCGATCGAACGGCGCGTCACGTCGATCAGCGGCCAGTTGTTACGGGCGCAGAGCGTGCGGGCATATTTTAGCTCCTCGGCGATTGCCGCCCGGTCCGTATAGTCCTCGCCGTGAAAGTTCTGCGTCGTTCCGAGCAGACGATGCTGACGCACCTGCGACAGTCGCTCTGCCGAAGCGATGAGCCCTACGACCAGCGGCTTTGTCGCCTTGACCAGCGCATCCGGCAGGGGCACGCCGGGTACGATCGGGATATTGGCGGTCTTTATGCCGCGATTGGCGAGATAGATGCTTGTCGGCGTCTTCGACGTGCGGCTCACGCCGACGAGGACGACATCCGCCTCGTTGAAATCGGCCGGCATCTGGCCGTCGTCATGGTCCATGGTGAAATTCAGCGCTTCGATGCGGGCGAAGTATTCCGCATCCATGACATGCTGCGCGCCCGAACGACGGCGCGACGGCGAGCCGAGATAGGACTGGAAGAGCTCGATGATCGGATCGAGCACGGAGACGCATGGAACGCCGATCTCGCGGCACCTTTGATCAATGAGGCCAGCGAGCTCCCGATCGACGATCGTGTAGAGCACGATGCCCGGCGCGCCATCGACAGCATCCAGGACCTGCATCAACTGCTTGCGGTTGCGGATCAGCGGGTAGACATGCTCAAGCGCATGCGACGACTGAAACTGCGCCGCCGCTGCGCGGCCGGCGGCAATCAGCGTCTCACCCGTCGAATCGGAGATGAGGTGCAGGTGGAAGTAGTTTTTCTTGTTCTCCACGCAATTCTCCGCGGGCTGTTGAAAAGGCGGGACAGAAACAGCTAATGGCGCGACCGGCGGTCAGGCAAGTGGAAAAGCGCCGACTTATTCACATCCCGTGCCCGGACGAAAATCGCCGGCAGACGCATGTGGACAAGACTCACGGCGACGACAAATTGTCACGCGGATCGACTCCAGATCCACAGGATACGCAACTTGCCTTCAGCGACCAAGAGATTGACTCTCAAGGATTTTAGCGCCTTTCCCCGTCACCGGTGCGAAATGCCGTAATTTTCTCCCGGCTGGTCTACGCGGCTCCGCAGTCTTTGAACCGACGGAGGATTGATTTTAATCCTTGATAGCCACCGACTCTAAGAAATAGAAACCTTTTCAATTCAGTTTTATTTTTAGATTGGGAAAGCGGCGAGTGACCGGAACGCATCGCAAAGTGCTCGAAGTTTTGAGCGGAAAAACGCTCGCTCCTCCGCCCATCTGGCTGATGCGCCAGGCGGGACGCTATCTTCCCGAGTATCGTGAGACGCGGGCAAGCGCTGGGAGCTTCCTCGAGCTCTGCTATACGCCGGATCTTGCGGTCGAAGTGACGCTGCAGCCGATCCGGCGATACGGCTTCGATGCGGCAATCCTCTTCTCCGACATCCTCGTCATTCCCGATGCGCTTCGGCGCAATGTCCGCTTCGAAGAGGGACATGGCCCGCGCATGGACCCTATCGACGAGGACGGTATCGCCCAACTGCGCGCCGAGGGCGTCATCGGCCACCTCGCGCCCGTCTTCGAAACGGTCTCGCGGCTGAGGCGCGAATTGCCGGAGGAGACGACGCTTCTCGGCTTCTGTGGCGCGCCCTGGACGGTGGCCACCTATATGATTGCCGGCCGCGGAACGCCGGACCAGGCGCCGGCGCGCCTCTTCGCGTACCGCCATCCGAAGGCCTTCGATCGACTGCTGGCGTTCCTGGCGGATGTCTCGGCAGATTATCTGGTAGCGCAGATCGATGCGGGCGCCGACGCGGTGCAGATATTCGATTCTTGGGCGGGCGTGCTCGGTGAAGAGGAATTCGCGCGCTATGCCGTCGAGCCCGTCCGGCGGATGATCGCTTCGGTTCGCGCCCGCCGCCCTTCCGCACGAATCATCGCCTTCGCCAAGGGCGCTGGGCTCTTCCTGAAGGACTATCGGCGGCTGACCGGGGCGGACGCGATCGGCCTCGACTGGTCGGTACCGCTCTCCTTTGCCGCCGAGCTGCAGAAGGACGGGCCCATCCAGGGCAATCTCGATCCGATGCGCGTCGTGGCCGGCGGCGCGGCGATGGAAAGCGCCATCGACCGGATCCTCGACGTGCTCGGCCAGGGGCCGCTGATCTTCAATCTCGGACACGGGATCACGCCGGATGCCGATCCTGAAAATGTCGCCGCACTCGTCGCCCGGGTTCGAGGGCGGCGATGACGGGGGAACGCCAGACCGATAGCGGTCCCGGCAAGCGGGCGCGGCTTCGGGCGGCCGCAGCGCTTTCGCTTTTCGCGGCGATGTTGATCGGGCTCTTCGCCTGGCAGCCCGACGATCTCTATCTCTGGATCAAGGCGCTCCACATCATCGCGGTGATCTCCTGGATGGCGGCACTTCTCTATATGCCGCGCCTCTTCATCTATCACACCGACGCAGCACCGGGATCGGAGCAATCGGAAACCTTCAAGATGATGGAGCAGCGCCTGCTCAAGATCATCATGAATCCGGCGATGATGATCTCCTGGGCGCTCGGGCTCTACCTCGCCTGGAGCGTCTACGGCTTTCAGGGCGGCTGGCTGCACGCCAAGCTTTTCTTCGTCGTGCTCTTGACCTTGGTGCATGTGCATTTCAGCCGCGCGGTGAGAGCCTTTCAGCGCGACGAGAATCGACGGGATGCGCGCTACTGGAGGCTGATGAACGAGGCACCGACCCTGCTGATGATCCTGATCGTCATCCTCGTCGTCGTGAAACCGTTTTGACTTCAATCGATTCGCAGATGTAATAGTTGTCGCTAATTTGCTTCGGCCCCTTGCGGCGTTTCACGTGAATCGCTATTTTCCCACCATCTCCTTCTCCCGCGGCCTGTGACGAAGTTTTAGAGCCTGCCTTCTCCCCCTTCGCAGCTCCCTTACAAATCACCCCGCCTTCCATTCCCCAATCAGACACGGACCCTTCATGGCTGAAATGAAGCTTCAAGACCTTAAGAACAAGACGCCGACCGATCTTCTGGCCGTTGCCGAAGAGCTCGAGGTGGAAAACGCCAGCACCATGCGCAAGCAGGAGCTGATGTTCGCGATCCTCAAGATGCTGGCTCAGCAAGAGATAGAGATCATCGGCGAAGGCGTGGTCGAGGTCCTTCAGGACGGATTCGGTTTCCTTCGCTCGGCGAATGCCAACTATCTTCCGGGTCCGGACGACATCTACATCTCGCCTTCGCAGATCCGCCGTTTCTCGCTGAAGACGGGCGACACGGTCGAAGGGCCGATCCGCGGCCCGAAGGAAGGCGAGCGCTATTTCGCGCTTCTGAAGGTCAATACGATCAACTTCGACGATCCGGAGAAGATTCGTCACAAGGTTCACTTCGACAACCTGACGCCGCTTTATCCGAACGAGCGGTTCAAGATGGAGCTCGAGAATCCGACGTCGAAAGATCTTTCGGCGCGCGTCATCGATCTCGTCGCTCCGCTTGGCAAAGGCCAGCGCGGCCTGATCGTCGCGCCGCCGCGCACCGGTAAGACGGTGTTGTTGCAGAACATCGCCCATTCGATCACGGCGAACCATCCGGAGTGCTATCTGATCGTTCTCTTGATCGACGAGCGTCCGGAAGAAGTGACGGACATGCAGCGCTCGGTGAAGGGCGAGGTCGTTTCTTCGACCTTCGACGAACCGGCGACGCGCCACGTACAGGTGGCCGAAATGGTGATCGAAAAGGCCAAGCGCCTTGTGGAACACGGGCGCGATGTGGTCATCCTGCTCGACTCGATCACCCGCCTCGGCCGCGCCTACAACACGGTCGTGCCCTCCTCCGGCAAGGTGCTGACGGGCGGTGTCGACGCCAACGCATTGCAGCGGCCGAAGCGCTTCTTCGGTGCCGCGCGCAACATCGAGGAAGGCGGCTCGCTGACGATCATCGCGACGGCGCTGATCGATACAGGCAGCCGCATGGACGAAGTCATCTTCGAAGAGTTCAAGGGCACCGGCAACTCGGAAATCGTGCTCGACCGCAAGGTCGCCGACAAGCGCATCTTCCCAGCAATGGACATTCTGAAGTCCGGCACCCGTAAGGAGGACCTGCTGGTGCCGCGCCAGGATCTGCAGAAGATCTTCGTGCTTCGCCGTATTCTCGCGCCCATGGGCACGACGGACGCGATCGAGTTCCTCATCGACAAGCTGAAACAGACGAAGACGAACGGCGACTTCTTCGATTCCATGAACACCTGATACCACGGGCATAGAGATGATGAAGGCCGGTGCGAGGAGCATCGGTCTTCTTTTTTGCTCCGCCTGGAGGGAATTTCCAGCCCGAGTGGCTACAGCAAGCTACAGCGCCGTGCGTCTTTTCAGACGCACAAAGGACGCTGTAGCCATTTGAATTGCTGCATGTTTTTGTCCTTAAATCGGGTATGACTTAAGGAAACACGCAGTAGAAGGGCGGGCAGCGCGTCGACGAGCGTGATTCACGTGAAACACACACTCCATACAGGACGGGAGAGTGTGCGCTTTTGCAGTTCACGTCCCCTCTGAACTCCTTGGGTCGATTCGAGCCCGAAACCATCGTCATCCAGTATCTTCATCCTCCGGCTTGATTTCGCGGCCGCAGGCGTGCATAAGACGCCGCTGCCAGAGCCTCGGGGCAAGCGTGCGCCGATGCGCGACGCAACGACCGCGGCAAAGCCCATTGGCGCCACCTGGTCTCAATTCTAACATTTCGATGCGAGGCATTTACGCTCGCCCGTAAGCTCGACCCGGAGCAAGGAAACGGTACCTGGATGCTGTTCACGGACACGATCTATGCGCTTTCGAGCGGATCATTGCCGGCCGGCGTCGCCGTGATCCGCATGAGCGGGCCGGCCACCGCCGATGCGGTCATGCATCTTTGCGGTTCGGTGCCGCCGGCTCGTGTCGCGACGCTGAGAACGATTCGGACTCGAAACGGTGAGGCGCTGGACAGCGGTCTGGTGATCTACTTTCCCGCGCCGGCATCTTTCACCGGCGAGGATTGCTGCGAATTGCACGTTCACGGCGGACGGGCGGTGGTGAACGCGGTCCTTGATGAACTTGCCGCCGAGGGGCTCCGGCATGCGGAGGCGGGAGAATTCTCGCGGCGCGCCTTTCAGAACGGCAAGATTGACCTGGTCGAGGTGGAAGGTCTGGCGGACCTGATCGCGGCGGAGACGGAGATGCAACGCCGCCTGGCGGTCGAGCAGTCCGGCGGCGGGCAGTCGGCTCTCTATGCTGGGTGGGCCCGGCGTCTTACGCACGCGCGCGCGATGATCGAAGCGGAGCTCGACTTTGCCGACGAGGAGGATGTGCCCGGTTCGATCAGCGCTTCGATTTGGGCAGACGTCGAGGAACTGCGGCTGGAAATTGATGCGCATATTGCAAAGGCAGGCCTTGCGGAGATCATCCGCGACGGGCTCAAGATCGTCATTGCCGGTGAGCCGAATGCGGGCAAGTCGAGTCTGCTGAACGCCCTGGCGAAAAGGGACATAGCCATCGTCACCGAGATCGCCGGAACGACTCGGGACGTTCTTTCCGTCGACCTTTCGTTAGCCGGATTCTCTGTCAAGCTGTTCGATACAGCCGGGCTGCGTGAGACTGAGGAAGTGGTGGAGCGCGAGGGCATCCGTCGCGCGCGAGAAGTTATCGCTCATGCCGATCTCGTGCTTCTGCTATCGGAAAAACCGGATGGTTTTCACGTGCATGAGGTGCTGCCGGAGGACGTTCCGGTCATACGGGTCGCGACAAAGATCGACCGGCCGCAGGTGAAATGGAGAAGTAAGGACGCGGATATCTTTCTTTCGACGATAACTGGGGAAGGCATCGCCAATCTCTTGGGCGCGCTGCAGGCGCATCTTCCAGACTTGGCAGGCAAGACGTCGCTGTCGATGCCGTCCCGCAAGCGGCATGTGGATTGCCTGCGACAGGCGAGCGCGGCCTTGGAGCGCGGCCTGGCTGCGGAGGGCCTGGAACTAAGAGCAGAGCAGCTTCGCGTCGCCAGTGAGGCGCTGGGTCGTATCACCGGGCGCGTGGATGTGGAGAACCTGCTCGACGTGATATTCTCGGAATTCTGCATCGGGAAGTGATGCCGAGATCGACGAGTTGGGCAAATCGTTGTCGCTGCAGGGCACAACGTTGGCGAGTCTGTCACACGTTTCACGTGAAACGCCTTGACTCGGGAAGGCCGAATTGAGAATCAAGGCGCCACTGCATGTCTCCTTAAATCGACGCCGATTTAGGACATGCAGCAATTTAAAGTGCTACAGCGCGTCTAATAAGACGCGCCGCGCTGTAGAAAGCTGGAGCATGTCATGAGGGATTATGATGTCATCGTGATTGGCGGCGGCCATGCAGGCTGCGAGGCCGCATCGGCGTCAGCCCGGCTCGGCGCCCGCACGGCTCTGATCACGCACAAAAAGGAAACGATTGGGGTCATGTCCTGTAATCCGGCCATTGGCGGTCTGGGCAAGGGCCATCTGGTTCGTGAGATCGATGCGCTAGACGGCCTCATGGGGCGCGTCGCTGACGCGGCCGGCATTCAGTTCCGGCTCCTCAACCGGCGCAAGGGTCCGGCGGTGCGCGGTCCGCGAACCCAAGCAGACCGCAAGCTCTATGGCCGGGCGATGCAGCGCGAGATCGATGCTGTCGAAAACCTGTCGGTGGTCGAGGGCGATGCGTTCGACTTGCTGAGTGAGGACGACGCTGTCTGCGGTGTGGTGATGAAGGACGGCCGGAGCTTTCGCGCCGCCGCCGTCGTGCTCACGACGGGAACTTTCCTGAGAGGCTTGATCCATATCGGCGATCGCAAGATCCCGGCCGGTCGCGTCGGCGAGGAGCCGTCGCTCGGCCTCTCTGCGACGCTGCGGCGCTGCGGGCTTCAGCTCGGACGGTTGAAGACTGGAACACCGGCGCGGCTCGATGGACGCACGATCGACTGGGATGCGGTCGGCCGCCAGGGACCGGACGAGGATCCCGTACCCTTCTCTTTCATGACCGATGCGATCGTGAACCGGCAGATCGACTGTGGTGTGACTCGGACGACGGGGGCCACCCACAAGCTGATAGCTGATAATATCCACCGATCCGCGATGTATTCCGGGCAGATCGAAGGGGTAGGTCCGCGCTATTGCCCGTCGATAGAGGACAAGATCGTGCGCTTCGGTGAGCGCGACGGCCACCAGATCTTCCTTGAGCCGGAGGGACTGGACGACGACACTGTCTACCCCAACGGCATTTCGACTTCGCTGCCGGAGGACGTGCAGGACGCCTTCATTCGCACTATCCCGGGACTTGAGAACGTCACGATCCTGCAACCCGGTTACGCGATTGAATATGACCATGTCGATCCGCGTGAGCTGGAGCTTTCGCTCGCAGTGCGGAAGCTTCCCGGCCTGTATCTGGCGGGCCAGATCAACGGCACCACCGGTTACGAAGAGGCAGGTGCGCAGGGACTGGTCGCCGGTCTGAATGCGGCACTTGCGGCTACCGGCCGCGATCCGGTCGTTTTCAGCCGCACCGATTCCTACATCGGCGTCATGATCGACGACCTGACGTCAAGGGGTATCACCGAGCCCTACCGCATGTTCACCTCCCGGGCCGAATACCGGCTGTCGCTTCGCGCAGACAATGCCGACATGCGGTTGACGCCGATCGGTATCGACCTCGGCTGCGTCGGTGAGGCCCGGCGCCAGCGCTTCGCCTCTTGGAGGGCGAGCTACGAATCCGGACGCCAACTTCTCCAATCCTTGTCGATTACGCCCAGCGAGGGAAAGCGTTTTGGCCTGAGACTCAACCAGGACGGACAGCGTCGCTCAGCCTTCGAAATTCTCTCCTATCCGGACCAGTCGATTGCGGCGCTGAAGCCGTTGTGGCCGGAGCTCGACGCGATCGACCGCGGGGTCGTTGAGGCGCTGGAGATCGACGCGGCTTACGCGGTCTATATGGAGCGGCAGGCGGCGGATATCGCCGGCATTCGCCGCGAAGAAAACGTGGCTATTCCAACCGATTTCGACTATGGCGCCCTGCCCGGCCTGTCGAACGAGCTAAAGCAGAAGTTGTCAGAGCAGAAGCCTCGAAACCTGGCCCAGGCGATGAAGGTCGACGGCGTGACGCCGGCGGCCGTGTCGTTGATCCTCTCCTGGCTGCGGCGGCAGGAGCGCGACAATCGACGTGTGGTTGGGTGAGCGCTACAATGAAAGCGAGTCTCGCCTCGGGGCTGAACGGATTGCGTGTTTCACGTGAAACGCTCGAAAAACTCGAGCATTTTGCCCGCCTCTTCCAGAAATGGGCCAAGTCGATAAACCTGGTGGCGCCATCCACGCTCGATGACCTGTGGCAGCGTCACATCGTTGATAGCCTCCAAATCTTCCAGCTCTCACCCGCGCCGAAAACATGGGTGGACCTCGGCAGCGGCGGCGGCTTTCCCGGCGTGATCACCGCCATCTGCCTCTCCGAGCTTTCGGACGGATGGGTCCATCTGGTCGAGAGCAACAACAAAAAGGCGGCCTTCCTTCGTGTAGCCCTCAACGAGACCGGAGCCCGCGGCTCCGTTCATCCGATTCGAATCGAGGCCGCACCCGCGGTGATTCCCCGTTGTGACGCAATCTCAGCGCGGGCGCTTGCGGATTTGAGCCAGTTGCTGGACTTCTGCGCGCCCTGGATGCTCGACGCGGACTCAAAAACCGTCGCTTTCTTTCACAAAGGACGGGATTATCAACCGGAAATCGACAAAGCCCTTAGCCGCTTTCAATTCGATCTGGTAAAACATGCAAGTGTCGTCGAGCCGGATTCGGTTGTGCTCGAGATTGCAAATCTTTCACGTCGGACGAAGTGATAGGCGAGCGAAACATGTTTGGCCCAAGAAATCGGATTATCACTATTGCCAACCAGAAGGGCGGCGTCGGCAAGACGACGACCGCCATCAATCTTGCGACAGCCCTGGCGGCGATCGGCGAGAGGGTGTTGATTGTCGATCTCGACCCGCAGGGAAATGCGAGCACCGGGCTTGGAATTCAGCGCCGCGACCGGCACCTGTCCTCCTATGAACTGATGATGGGGACGCACTCCATCGGTCAAATCGCCCAAAGCACTGCGGTGCCGAACCTCTCCATCGTCCCCTCGACGATGGATCTGCTTGGCATCGAAATGGAGATTTCCCGGGAGCCCGATCGCGTCTTTCGGCTGCGCAAGGCGCTGGGATCACCGGAGGCGTTGGCTTATTCCTACGTTTTGGTCGACTGCCCGCCATCCTTCAATCTCTTGACGATGAACGCCATGGCTGCTGCGCATTCGGTTCTAGTCCCGCTGCAGTGCGAGTTCTTCGCCTTGGAGGGTCTCAGCCAATTGCTGGAGACGGTGGATCAGGTGCGCCGCACCGTCAATCCAAGCCTGGACATTCAGGGAATTGTCCTGACAATGTTCGACTCCCGCAACAATCTTGCACAGCAGGTGGTCAGCGACGTCCGCACGCACCTTGGCGACAAGGTCTATCACACTTTGATCCCGCGCAATGTCCGCGTGTCGGAGGCGCCGTCATACGGTAAGCCGGCGATTCTTTACGATTTGAAATGCGCCGGCAGCCAAGCCTATCTGCAACTCGCCTCGGAAGTGATTCAGCGGGAGCGGCAACGCAGGGCGGCATAATCGTTTCGTTAGCGTAATAATGGGTGACATATGAACGACGACAGTTCCAAGAGACGCCTTGGTCGCGGCCTGGCCGCCTTGATCGGCGAAATGGATCAGCCGTTGCAGACCGGCGCCGCACCGGCCGCCCCGCTCAACCCGGACCGCCGCGTGCCGATCGAGTTCGTGTCGCGCAATCCCCGCAACCCGCGCCGGCAATTCGACGAAGCCGAACTGCAGGATCTGGCAAGCTCGATCCGCCAGCACGGCATCGTGCAGCCCGTCGTCGTGCGCACGGTCGGCCACGAGCGCTACGAGATCATCGCCGGCGAAAGGCGCTGGCGGGCGGCACAACTCGCAGGCTTCACCGAGATTCCGGTGATCGTGCGCGATGTTGATGATCGCACGGCGCTCGAGATCGCAATCGTCGAGAACGTCCAGCGCTCCGACCTCAATCCGCTCGAAGAAGCTCTCGGCTATGAGCAACTGATCGCCGAGCATGGCTACACCCAGAATGATCTCGGTGACATTATCGGCAAGAGCCGAAGCCATGTCGCCAACAGCCTGCGGCTTTTGAAACTGCCGGAGCCGGTGCGCGACATGCTGTCGGATGGCAGTCTGTCGGCGGGCCACGCGCGTGCGCTCATTCCGACCTCGGACCCATTGGCGCTGGCGCGCACAATCGTTTCCAAAGGGCTTTCGGTGCGCGAGGCGGAGCGTCTGGCGCAGAACGATATCAAGGCGCAGAACGACCCCAATTTCGCCAAGGGACGGCATCGCGAGGAAAAGGATGCCGATACGCTGGCGCTCGAACGCACCCTTTCGGACAGTCTCGGCCTCGAGGTTACGGTCAGCCATAGGGCCAGCGGCGGACACCTGAAGATCGCCTATAAGACGCTCGATCAACTCGAAGAGATTTGCCGGCTGCTCGAACGGCGCTGAGCGTCGTGCGACAAATCACCTTCTGACCTAAGATGACGCCCCAGTGCAACTATCGGCAACTGCGTTGCAGTTCTGGGCTCTTTCTCGTTCGCGGCCGCGCGTATCGGTGGAGCTGCTTCAACGCTTTGCCGATTGGATCGTAATCGCCAGCAGATTCTGGATAACGAGACTCTCTTCCAGGCTCTGGCGAGCGCGGCTCTGATAGATCGTTGCCTGTAGCCGGCTCAGTTCGCGTCTTATGGCCGGGGCAGTCCAATGCTTCAGCGCCGCCTCGACGATCGGCTTGCGGCGAAAATGCAGGCCGCGCCCCAGGCTGGCGATCACCTGACCGGCCGACTGACGGTTTGCGTCCATTTCCGCGCGCATCACGTCGAGTTGCTGGAACTGCCGCAAACAGGCCTGAAGCACCAGAAACGGCGGCGTTTTCGAGGTGGTGATCTTTTTCATGGCGTGAAGCAGCGCGTCCGTGTCGCCCTGCAGCACCGCATCGACCGCATCGTCGACCGAAATGGCGCTGGCGTCGCCGACGATGCCGAGGACGTCCTCCTCGTCGACGATCTCCTTGCCGCGGCAGTAGAGCGCGAGCTTGCGGATCTCGTTGCGCGAGGCCATGCGATCGCCGCCAAGCGCGTCGACGAGGCGCTCACGCGCCGCCGGGCTTATGCGCAGGCCCGCTTCGGAAAGTTCCTTGTCTATTAGCGCGTGAAGGCTGCGGACATCGTCGCTGTAGCAGGCGATCGAGGCCACGGTGCGGTTCGCTTCCCCCACCTTCCTGAGCGCGGCCCCCTTCTTGAGATCGCCGGCCTCGATGATGAGGCGGCTTCCGGCCGGCGGCTCGGCGGCGAGAATCTGCAGCGCCTCGGAAAGCCCTTTCTCGGCGGATGCTCCGCGCACCCAGACGAGCTTCTCGCCGCCGAAGAGGCCAATGGCATTGACCTCATCGAGCACGCTTCCAGCCCCTTGCAACTGCGTTGCATCAAGCTTGACCACGGCGAAGGGATCATCGAGCGGTATGCCAAAGGCACCAGCGAGCTGCGCGGCCCTTTCGGAGACGAGGCCGCGATCGGGACCATAGAGCAGGAAAAGCCGATAGCTCGCCGCAGACCTCTGCAGGAAGTTATCGAACTCGTGCGACTTGACCTCGCTCATGCCACTACCGGATCAGCGGCCGAGGGCGGCGGCAATATCGGCGCTGATGATCTCTGCCAGTTCCTTCGCGGCGCGGTTCTCGCCGTCACGGACCGCGCGCACCTTCGCGAATTCCTGTTGGGGGAAGTCGACGAGCGCGACGGCCGTGCGGTAGCCCGCCTTCACCGTCTCCCCCGTGGCCGCCTTCGTCAGGTTGTAGTCCGCCTTCACGACGATGCGGCCGGCGCCCGGGTCATCGTCATCGTCGTCATCATCATCGGTATTGTCATAGAGCACGCCCATCGTCCGGTGCGAGACGTTAAGCGCCAGATGATATTGCGGATTGACAGGTTCGCCCTTGCCGCCCGATGTCAGAAAGATGAGGGCATTCCGGACTTCCTGCTCGACACGATTCTCCGCCTCCGAAATCTCGATCGAGGCAAGCGCCGTCGCGGTCGAACCGGTAGGGCCGTCTGAATAAAGCGGCCGCACCTGGCAGCCGCCGAGCGCGGTCAGCAGCAGGACACCGGCGAGGACGGGAAAGGACCGAAGACGGAAGCCAGCTTTATCAGACAACGACATTGACGATCCTTTGAGGCACGACGATGATCTTTTTCGGGCTGCCGCCGTTGAGCGCGGTCTTCACGGCGTCCAGCGCCAGAACGGCGCTTTCGATCGCACTCTGATCTGCGTCGCGCGCAATTGTCAAATCGGCGCGCTTCTTGCCGTTGATCTGCACCGGCAGGGTGATCTCGTTCTCCATGACGAGAGCCCCATCGAACTTCGGCCACGGCCTTTCGGCCATGATCCCGTCACCGCCGATCTCGCGCCAGCATTCTTCTGCCAGATGCGGCATCATCGGTGCGATCAGATTGATCAGGATCGCGGTTGCGTCCTTGACAGCGGCGGTCAGTACCGGATCGGCCTTGCCGCCGGCGACTTGTGTCAGCGGTGCCGCCAGCGTGTTGACCAGTTCATAGATCCGCGCGACCGCCTTGTTGAAGGCGAGCTTGTCGTAGTCGGCTTCCACCGCTTTGAGCGTGCGGTGCGCGGCCTGGGATACGGCAAGCCCCTCGTCTTCCGTCGCTGGGGCCGCTTCGACGCCGCGCAGGTTTTCCGCGGCCTCGGCGATGAGCCTCCAGACGCGCTGGACGAATCGATGGGCGCCTTCGACGCCCGCCTCGGACCAGATGACGTCACGGTCCGGCGGCGAATCGGACAGGACGAAGAAGCGTGCCGTGTCGGCGCCGTAGGAGCCGATGATGTCGTCCGGATCGACGACGTTCTTCTTCGACTTCGACATCTTCTCGATCGAGCCGATAGCGATTTCCTCTCCCGTCTCGATGAGAACTGCGCGTCGCTGGCCGTCGACTTCCTCGATGCGGACTTCGGCGGGGGTGATCCACTCCCGCTGCGCACCCTCGCCGCGGCTATAGGTCTCGTGCACGACCATGCCCTGCGTGAAGAGCCCCTTGAAGGGCTCGTCAATCGCCACGTGGCCCGCGGCCTTCATCGCCCGGGTGAAGAAGCGGGAATAGAGCAGGTGCAGGATCGCGTGCTCGATGCCGCCGATATACTGGTCGACCGGCAGCCAGTGGTTGGCGGCGTTCGGATCGGTCGGCTTGTCCTCCCAGGGGGCGGTGAAGCGGGCGAAGTACCAAGAGGAATCGACGAAAGTGTCCATCGTGTCGGTTTCCCGGCGCGCGTCCTTGCCGCACACGGGGCAGGCGACGTGCCGCCAGGTCGGATGCCGGTCGAGCGGGTTGCCGGGCTTGTCAAAGGTGACGTCCGGCGGCAGCGTGACCGGCAGGTCCGCCTTCGGCACCGGAACGACGCCGCAGTCGTCGCAATGGATGACGGGGATCGGGCAGCCCCAATAGCGCTGACGGGAGATGCCCCAGTCGCGCAGGCGGAAATTGACCTTGCGCTCGGCGCGCGGGATGCCGTTCAGCGTGTCCTTCTCGAGCTTCGAGGCGATCGTCTCAAAGGCCTCTTCGGTCGAGAGCCCGTCGAGGAAGCGTGAATTGATCATCACGCCGTCGCCGACATAGGCCTCGTCTCCGATCGTGAAGGTGGCGGCGTCGGCGTCATTCGGCATCACGACCGGCACGACCGACAGGCCGTACTTGCGGGCGAAGTCCAGGTCGCGCTGGTCGCCGGACGGGCAGCCGAAGATCGCGCCCGTGCCGTAATCCATCAGCACGAAATTGGCGACATAGACCGGCAGCTCCCAAGTCGGGTCGAGCGGATGCTTGGCACGGATACCGGTGTCGATGCCTTTCTTCTCCGCCGTCTCGAGGTCGGCGAGCGACGTGCCGGCGCGCCGGCACTCCTCGCAGAAGGCCTCGACTTCGGCGCTCTTCTCGGCCGCTTCCTTGGCGAGCGGATGATCGGCCGCGATCGCCAGGAACGAGGCCCCGAAGAGCGTATCCGGACGCGTGGTATAAACGGTCACCTCCTTCGTGCCGTCGGGAACCGTTAACGGGTCGAGCTCCCATCTGAGCAGCAGGCCTTCGGAGCGGCCGATCCAGTTCTTCTGCATCAGCCGCACTTTTTCCGGCCACTGATCCAGCGTGTCCAGCGCGTCGAGCAGGTCCTGGCTGAAATCGGTGATACGGAAGAACCATTGCGTCAGCTCGCGCTGCTCGACGAGCGCGCCAGAGCGCCAGCCGCGGCCGTCGATCACCTGCTCGTTGGCAAGCACGGTATTGTCGACCGGATCCCAATTGACCTTGGATTGCTTTCGGTAGACCAGGCCCTTTTCCAGGAAATCGAGGAAGAGGTATTGCTGGCGCTGATAATAGGCGGGATCGCAGGTCGCGAATTCGCGGCTCCAGTCGAGCGAAAGGCCCATCACCTTGAGTTGCGCCTTCATCGAGCCGATGTTCTGGTAGGTCCAGCCGGCCGGATGCACGCCGCGCTCCATAGCGGCGTTCTCCGCCGGCATGCCGAAGGCATCCCAGCCCATCGGATGCAGCACATTGAAGCCGCGGGCGCGCTTGTAGCGGGCGACAACGTCGCCCATGGTGTAGTTGCGCACATGCCCCATGTGGATCCGCCCGGACGGATAGGGGAACATCTCCAGCACGTAATATTTCTCGCGCGGATCGTCGTTCTTCGTCTCGAAGACCTTGCGTGCTTCCCATTCCTGCTGCCAGCGCGGTTCGGCATCGCGCGGATTATATCGTTCGGTAGCCATGTCTTTTGTCGATGTTCCGGAAAACCTGCGGGGCCAAAGCCCTCATGATAGCTGGCGTGACCTTCATCACGAAACCACTCAAGCGTCAAGTTTTGAAGGGTTTGGCACCGAACTTTGGCGTATTCCAGCCGTCGGACCTCACGCGGGCTTGGCAAGCAGCGCAAGTTTCAATAATCCGCAGGGAGTTGTCGAAGCGGTTCTTGGATCGGGAGCATGAGGATGGAAGTCGAGGAGCGGCTAAGCGAGGTCCTGAGCCGGATTCGTGAGAGCGAAAAAGCTGCGAACCGTCCGGAGCATGCGGTTGGCCTGGTTGCCGTTTCAAAAACCTTTGGTGCCGAGGCGATACGGCCCGTCATCGCCGCCGGCCAGCGCGTCTTCGGCGAAAACCGCGTGCAGGAGGCGCAGGCGAAGTGGCCTGAGCTTAGAAACGAAACGCCAAATCTCGAGCTGCACCTGATCGGCCCGCTGCAATCCAACAAGGCCGCGGACGCGGTGGCGCTGTTCGACGTTATCGAGACGATCGATCGGGAGAAGATCGCCCGCGCCGTTTCCGCGGAAATGAAGCGCCAGGGGCGTAATCTCCGGCTTTACGTGCAGGTCAATACCGGCCTCGAACCGCAGAAGGCGGGCGTGGCCCCGGAAGAGACGGTCGCCTTCGTCCGCTTCTGCCGCGGTGAACTGGGCTTGAACATCGAAGGGCTGATGTGCATTCCGCCTTTCGAGGAGAATCCGGGCCCGCATTTCGCCTTGCTCGCCAAGCTTGCGGCGCAGTGCGACCTTGCAAAGCTCTCCATGGGCATGTCCGGCGATTTCGAAACCGCGATCGCTTTCGGTGCCACGAGCGTGCGGGTCGGCTCCGCCATCTTCGGCGCACGCTGAGCGCCGTTCCCCTTTCGTCGGGCTTCACCTTTATCTCCGTTGGCCTATCCTCGTTAGCCGAGGAGCCGGGCTTTTCGTCCGGAAAAGTCAATGGGAGGAACGGAGATGGCGAGCCGCTATTCCGAAGTGTATGCCGCGTGGAAAGCCGATCCGCACGGATTCTGGGCCGATGCCGCTCAGGCGATCGACTGGTTCAAGAAGCCCGAGCGGATTTTCGAGCCTGAATGCGGGACCTATGGACATTGGTTCGTCGATGGCGCCACCAACACCTGCTATAATTGTCTCGATCGCCACGTGGAGGCGGGACGCGGTGAGCAGGCGGCCTTCATCTACGACAGCCCCGTCACCGGCCGGATTGAGAAGATCTCCTATGCCTCGCTGCTCGCGGACGTGAAGGCGATGGCGGCGGTCTACCGCAAGCTTGGCATCGGCAAGGGCGACCGGATCATCATCTATATGCCGATGATCCCTCAAGCGGCGATCGCCATGCTGGCGGCAGCGCGCATCGGCGCGGTGCATTCCGTCGTCTTCGGTGGTTTCGCCGCCAATGAGCTCGCCGTTCGCATTGATGATTGCCAGGCCAAGCTCGTCGTCTCGGCAAGCTGCGGCCTGGAGCCCGGGCGTACCGTTGCCTACAAGCCTCTGCTCGACCACGCGATCGAGATCGCTGGCAACAAACCCGCCCATTGCCTGATCTTCCAGCGCGACATGCTCACCGCAGACATGCTGCCGGGCCGCGACATCGATTTCGCCGAGGCGCTTGCCACGGAGAAGGAGGCCGGGGAGGACTTACCCTCTACGCCGGTCGCCTCCACCGACCCGCTCTATGTGCTCTACACCTCTGGAACCACCGGACAGCCAAAGGGCGTCGTGCGCGATAACGGCGGCCACATGGTCGCGCTCAAATGGTCGATGGAGAATTTCTTCGGCGTACAGCCGGGCGAAGTCTTCTGGGCGGCGTCCGACATCGGCTGGGTGGTCGGGCACTCCTATATCGTCTACGGGCCGCTCATCCACGGCTGCACCTCGATCCTCTTCGAAGGCAAGCCGGTCGGAACGCCGGATGCCGGAACCTATTGGCGCATCATCGCCGAACACGGCGTCGCGGTCATGTTCACGGCGCCGACGGCGCTGCGCGCCATCCGCAAGGAGGATCCGGAGGCTTCGTATGTCGCGCCTTACGATCTGTCGCGCTTCCGCGCCCTCTATCTCGCCGGAGAGCGCGCTGATCCGGACACGATCCGCTGGGCCGAACGAGCGCTCAGCGTGCCCGTCATCGACCATTGGTGGCAGACGGAAACCGGCTGGCCCGTCGCCGGCAATCCCATGGGCCTCGGCTTGCTTCCGGTGAAATACGGTTCGCCGGCGGTTCCGTTACCCGGCTATGACGTGCGGGTCCTCGACGATGCCGGCCACCCGGTGGAAGCCCGGACGCTCGGCAACGTCGTTATCAAGTTGCCCTTGCCCCCCGGTTGCCTGCCGACGCTCTGGAACGCCGATGACCGCTTCCATGCTGCCTATCTCGAGGAATATCCCGGCTTCTACAAGACGGCGGACGCCGGCTATATCGACGAGGACGGCTATATCTTCATCATGGCGCGCACCGACGACATCATTAACGTCGCCGGGCACCGGCTGTCGACGGGTGCGATGGAGGAGGTCTGTGCCAGCCATCCGGACGTCGCCGAATGCGCCGTGATCGGCATTGCCGACCCGCTCAAGGGGCAGGTGCCTGCCGGTTTCCTAGTCATCAATTCCAATGTTTCCCGTGAAACGGCGGAAATCGAGCAGGAGGTCATCGGTCTCGTGCGCGAACGCATCGGCCCCGTCGCCGCCTTCAGGACCGCCATCTGCGTCAAGCGACTGCCGAAGACGCGTTCCGGCAAGATCCTGCGTTCGACGATCCAGAAGATCGCCGACCGCCAGCCCTGGAAGATGCCGGCGACGATCGACGATCCGGCGATCCTCGACGAGATCGCAGAGGCGCTTCGCGCGAAGGGGATCGGTGTCTAGAGAAATCCGTCCGGAAATTGCGGAGTTTCAGAGAGTTAGATCATTTCACAGTTTCAGTGAAACAATGAAATGATCTAAAGTATTTAGATTCGAAGTTCTATCTCCGGATCACGCCGCAAAATCCGGCGCCTGCTTCGCTGGGCGTAAGGTCTTGCCAACAAAAAACCCGGACCGTGCGGCCCAGGTTTTTTACATGTTGTCGATGGCGACGCGATCAGTATTCGTCGTCGTCCTCGTCCTTGCGGTCCGATTTCAGCGACTTCAGTTTGGCGAAGACGGCATCGGCGTCGATTTCCTTCTCCTCCTCGCGTTCGAAGTCGTAGTTGAGCTTCTCGGTTTCGCGTGCCGCTTCGAGCGTCGCACCCGCCTCGGCCGCCGTCGGCAGCGGGCGGCCCTTGGCGGCGCGCTCGACCTCGAGATCGAGATCGATCTGCGAGCAGAGGCCGAGGGTGACCGGATCCATCGGTGTCAGATTGGCCGAGTTCCAATGGGTGCGTTCGCGAATCTGCTCGATCGTCGACTTCGTCGTGCCGACGAGGCGCGAAATCTGGGCGTCCTTCAGTTCCGGATGGTTGCGCACCAGCCAGAGAATGGCGTTCGGACGGTCCTGACGCTTGGAGACCGGCGTGTAGCGCGGCCCCTTGCGCTTTGAATCCGGAACGCGGACCTTCGGTTCGGAGAGCTTGAGCTTGTGGTTCGGATTTGCCTCGGCGCGGGCGATCTCGTCGCGCGAAAGTTGACCGGTGGCGATGGGATCGAGGCCCTTGATGCCCTGTGCCGATTCACCGTCGGCAATCGCTTTGACTTCGAGCGGGTGCAGCTTGCAGAACTGCGCGATCTGGTCGAACGAGAGGGCGGTGTTGTCAACGAGCCAGACGGCTGTTGCCTTGGGCATAAGCAGTTGCTGAGCCATGGATATAGTCCTTTTGTCCGTCCGCGCCGGTGTCGCGGGCCGTGGAGTCTACCACTGATTTCCGGGAATTGGGCGTTCTATACCGTTCTTGTCTCGAAATTGCAATTCTTCACTTCCAAATGTGCTTTTGTCTAATTGCGGCCGTGCTTTGACCTGCTATGAATCGTCCAAAGGGCGGTTGGAGTGCCGCTGAAGAGCGGATCATGTTGATGTTCTGGGAGGATTCGACCCACGATCATCGAGATCCAGGCAGAAATGCGCAGGGAGGAAGAATATGGACGTCAAGACCCACCCGGTCCTGGAAGCGGCCAAGAACCGCACTCTCATCGACAATGAGACTTACCTCAAATGGTATGAAGAGAGCGTTGCAGATCCGGACAAGTTCTGGGGCGAGCACGGAAAGCGTATCGATTGGTTCGAGCCTTATACCAAGGTCAAGGACACATCCTTCGAGGGTAATGTCTCGATCAAGTGGTTCGAAGACGGGCTCACCAACGTCTCCTACAATTGCATCGACCGGCACCTCAAGACACACGGCGAGAAGACCGCGATCATCTGGGAAGGGGATAACCCCTATCTCGACAAGAAAATCACCTATAACGAGCTCTACGACAAGGTTTGCCGGCTTGCCAACGTCTTGAAGAAGCATGGCGTCAAGAAGGGTGACCGCGTCACAATCTACATGCCGATGATCCCCGAGGCGGCCTATGCAATGCTCGCCTGCGCCCGTATCGGCGCCATCCACTCGGTCGTTTTCGGCGGGTTCTCGCCGGAGGCGCTCGCCGGCCGCATCGTCGATTGCGAGTCCACTTTCGTCATCACCTGCGATGAGGGCGTGCGCGGCGGCAAGCCGGTGCCGCTCAAGGAAAATACCGACACGGCGATCCACATTGCCGCCAAGCAGTATGTGATGGTCAACAAGGTGCTGGTCGTGCGCCGTACCGGCGGCAAGGTCGCATGGGCGCCGGCACGCGATCTCTGGTACCACCAGGAAATCGCCACAGTCGAGCCGCATTGTCCGCCCGAGAAGATGAACGCCGAAGATCCGCTGTTCATCCTCTACACGTCCGGTTCGACCGGCAAGCCGAAGGGCGTTCTTCACACGACCGGCGGTTATCTCGTCTACGCCTCGATGACGCATCAATATGTGTTCGACTACCACGACGGCGATATCTATTGGTGCACCGCCGATGTCGGCTGGGTGACGGGCCATTCCTATATCGTCTACGGGCCGCTCGCCAACGCGGCGACGACGCTGATGTTCGAAGGCGTGCCGAACTTTCCGGATGCGGGCCGTTTCTGGGAAGTGGTCGACAAGCACAAGGTCAATATCTTCTACACGGCCCCGACCGCGATCCGTTCGCTGATGGGCGCCGGCGACGACTCCGTCAAGCGCTCGTCGCGCTCCTCGCTGCGTCTGCTCGGAACGGTCGGCGAGCCGATCAATCCGGAAGCCTGGGAGTGGTACTACCACGTCGTCGGCGATGAGCGCTGCCCGATCGTCGATACCTGGTGGCAGACGGAAACCGGCGGCATCCTGATCACGCCCCTGCCCGGCGCGACCGATCTCAAGGCGGGTTCGGCGACACGCCCCTTCTTCGGCGTCCAGCCGCAGATCGTCGACAATGAAGGCAAGGTGCTCGAGGGGCCGGCCGATGGCAATCTCTGCATCGTCGACAGTTGGCCGGGGCAGATGCGCACTGTCTACGGCGATCATGAGCGCTTCGTGCAGACCTATTTCTCGACTTACAGGGACAAATACTTCACCGGCGACGGCTGCCGCCGCGACGAGGACGGGTACTATTGGATCACCGGCCGCGTCGATGACGTGCTCAATGTCTCCGGCCATCGTCTCGGTACGGCCGAAGTCGAATCCGCGCTCGTGTCGCACCACCTCGTCTCGGAGGCGGCGGTCGTCGGCTATCCGCACCCGATAAAGGGACAGGGCATCTATTGCTATGTCTCGCTGATGGCGGGCGAGGTCGGCAGTGACGAGTTGCGCCAAGAACTCGTCAAGCATGTCCGCTCCGAGATCGGGCCGATCGCGACGCCCGACAAGATCCAGTTCGCCCCCGGCCTGCCGAAGACGCGCTCGGGCAAGATCATGCGCCGGATTCTCCGCAAGATCGCCGAGGATGATTTCGGTTCCCTCGGCGATACGTCGACGCTTGCAGATCCGGCGGTTGTCGACGACCTGATCGCCAATCGTCAGAACCGCGCTTGATGTCGGATGCCCGGGCTCTCGGCTGGGGCTGGCTTCTTTAGCCGGAGTCTCTTTCTGAGCCGCCTGAGCACATCAGCCGTACTGGTATTTTGGCTCATCTCCTCCGTCATCCTCGGGCTTGACCCGAGGATCCATGCGCAAGCCTAAGATTGGATCCTCGGGTCAAGCCCGAGGATGACCACAGGAGGATTGGCGCGCAAAGTTCACGTTGGCGCGTGATTGGCACTCTATCTCTTCCGAGGCGGTTAGGGCGTCGCATTCAATCGGATTCGTGCGACGCGCTTTAGGTGTTTGTTTTTGTGCATGTCGTCATCTCAAAACCGCTGCACACTTTTGGGCGACATGCACCAATTGACGACGGTGATTTCGGGAAGGAAACGACCTTCAGAGGGACGGTAAGCACCGGGGCGAGATAATGTGAAATAATATGGGTCGCCGCACGTCCACACGTGGGCCCCACTAGACCCGCAATATCAGAAATCGATCGCCCGACCCTTGATCTCCCAGTCGCCGAAGCGGGCCGGATCGAGACCGCCGCGCCCGCCGACTTCGGCAGGCATTTCCTTCGGCTGTTCGGCGCGCCGCCGCTCCTCCGCCTCCTCGAGCGCGCGAAGGGCGGCCGGCGGCAGCGGCCGTTTGGGATGATCGGGGGAATTGTCGTTGTCGTTCTGCATCTCGAGGTGCCGGTGTATCGTGACGATATTGAAGCGCGGAGTGTTTATCCCCATCATATAAGCGCTTCCGTGCGAACGGAAAACCTGATTCACGTGAAACGTTCGGGCGATATAGGCGGAACAGAAAGCAGTCGCGCTTGGTTTTCCACCGGATCGCCGCACCGGACGACGATACGAACATGGCTGGAGCTCATTCATGAACCTCGTGCGCACCGCAATGCTGCTCGCCTTCATGACCGTCCTCTTCATGGCCGTCGGCTATGTCATCGGCGGCCGAGGCGGCATGATGATCGCCCTCGTGATCGCCGCGGGCATGAACTTCTTCTCCTACTGGAACTCCGATCGCATGGTGCTCGCCATGTATCGCGCGCAGGAGGTCGACGAGCGCAGCGCCCCCGAATATTACGGCATCGTGCGCGATTTGGCGCGGAACGCCGGCCTGCCGATGCCGCGCGTTTATGTCATCGACAGCCCGCAGCCGAACGCCTTTGCCACCGGTCGCAACCCTCAGAACGCGGCGGTCGCCGCCTCTACGGGCCTGCTGCACTCGCTCTCCTACGAGGAGGTCGCCGGCGTCATGGCACACGAGTTAGCGCATATCCAGAATCGCGACACATTGACGATGACGATCACCGCAACCCTTGCCGGTGCGATTTCGATGCTCGGCAATTTCGCCTTCTTCTTCGGCGGCAACCGCGAGAACAACAATCCTCTCGGCTTCATCGGTGTGCTGATCGCGATGATCGTCGCGCCGCTAGCGGCCGCCCTGGTGCAGATGGCGATCAGCCGCACGCGCGAATATTCCGCCGATCGGCGCGGCGCGGAAATCTGCGGCAACCCGCTCTGGCTTGCCACTGCGCTTAGAAAAATCGCCGGAGCCGCGCACGTCATCCACAATGACGACGCCGAGCGCAATCCCGCGACCGCGCATATGTTCATCATCAATCCGCTCTCGGGCGAGCGAATGGACAATCTCTTTTCGACCCATCCCAACACGGAAAACCGTGTCGCGGCGCTGGAGAGAATGGCCCAGGAGATGGCGACGGGCTCGACGGCGCCGGTTCGCGCTGATAGTCACGTGCGCAAATCGCGCTCTGTCCCGAGAACCGGCTGGGGTCGCGGTGGTTCCGAACCGCCGAAAGGCCCCTGGTCCTGATGTCCGAAGATAGAAGAAACGATTCACGTCCGAAACGAGCCCGAATCCACAAGCCGTCCCGAACGGAAGACTCGCGCCGCGGCGCTGCCGCGGCGGCGAAGCCAGGGCTGAGAAGTCGTCAGGCCGCCGCCAAGATCTTGGGCGCCGTGATCGACCGCAAGACGCCGCTCGACGGCATGCTCGACCAGGAGCATGGAAACCCAGCCTATCGCGAGCTCAGTGAAGCCGACCGCGCGCTGGTACGCGCCATCCTCAATTCCGCGCTCCGCCATCTGCCGCGCATAAAGGCCGCCATCGATTCGCTGTTGCAGACGCCGTTGCCGGAGGGCGCGCGCGCTCTCGAACATGTGCTGACCGTTGCCGCAGCGCAAATCTTCTATCTGGATGTTCCCGATCATTCCGCCGTCGATCTTGCAGTCGAGCAGGCTCAGGCAGACCCGCGCAACCGACGCTTCGCGAGCCTCGTCAACGCCGTGCTCCGGCGGCTTTCGCGTGAGAAGGAGGCCATTCTCGAAAAGGTCGGCACCGTTTCGGCGATACCGGCCTGGTTCCATGAAAGACTTGTCACGCACTACGGCCGCGCTGAGGCTGAGCGCATATCGGAAGCGCAACTCGTTCCTGCCGCCATCGATCTCTCGGTGAAGTCCGATCCCGCCTCCTGGGCCGAGCGCCTCGGCGGCACGGTCCTGCCGACCGGTTCCGTCAGGCTCGGCGACTTTTCCGGCGCGATCCCGTCGCTGCCCGGTTTTGCGGAAGGCGCGTGGTGGGTCCAGGATGCGGCCGCCTCCATTCCGGCGCGTCTTTTTGGAGATATCGCCGGCAAGACGGTAGTGGACCTCTGCGCCGCTCCCGGAGGCAAGACGGCCCAGCTTGTGCTGGCCGGTGCAGACGTGATGGCGCTCGACCAGTCGTCGAGCAGGCTCAAGCGCCTCAAAGCCAATCTCGATCGGCTCGGCTTTGAAGCCCGCACGAAGGAGATCGACATGGCCGCATTCCAGCCGGAAGAGCTCTTCGACGCCGCGCTTCTCGATGCGCCCTGCTCGTCGACCGGCACGACGAGGCGGCATCCGGATGTACTCTGGACCAAGGGGCCGGAAGACGTCGAGAAGCTCGCGCGCCTGCAGGAGCGCCTGCTTCGCCACGCGCTTTCCATCGTGAAACCCGGTGGCCTGGTCGTCTTTTCCAATTGCTCGCTTGATCCGCGTGAGGGCGAGGAGGTTGTGGCCCGTGTTCTGGCCGATGGCGGGTGCGAGCGTGTTCCGGTTGCCGCGGCCGACTGGCCGGGACTCGAAGAGGCGATCACTCCCCTCGGAGAGTTCCGCACGACGCCCGCCATGCTGCCGCTCGATCCGCCTTTTTCCGGCGGGCTCGACGGTTTCTATGCCGCGGTGCTGCGCCGGGGGCGGGTTTGAGCGCGGCCTGCGGCGGCTCCGTCAACAGCCTGTTTTGGCGCGACAATTGACGCTTTCGGGGGCGCCCGCCTATCAATGGCGCCAGATTGATAAAAGTTTAATAATCCTTCCGGCACCATTCGGCCTACTGCATGATCCTGAAATCAGAGATCAGTTCAAGGATCATGACGCAATTCAAAGTGCCACAGCGTCCTTTCGTGCGTTTGCAAGATGCACGCCGCTTAAGAAAGAGAATCAGGCGCGATCCGCGCAGGCGTTTCTCAAGCGCTTCGAAGGGTCCGTTGCAGTCATGAGGAAACCCACGGGCGCCGATGCCGTTCTCCAATAAACGAAGGCTCCTCTACCTGTACCTGCGCGAAGGCTGGCGCCGCTTTTCGCGCCGGCTTGCGCTCGGCCGCATGACTGCGCTCCGCTTTGCCGGCTCGACGCCCGATCGGTTGATCGTCGCGCCCACCGATCTCAGGGCGATCGATCCCTTCGTCGCCGAGGAAATTCTAGAGGGTCGTTATCCGTTGGGCGGCCGCGTGCTCGACACGGAAGGCGAATCGCCCTTCGAGATCGACTTGCCCTCGCACGAGTTCGCGATCCGGCTGCATTCCTTCGGCTGGCTGCGCCACATGCGTGCCGTCCAGGACGAAGCCGGCTATGTGAAACTGCGCCAGATCATGGACGAATGGATCGGCAGCCACGGTCGCAGCATCGGCGGCATTCCCTGGAAGGCGGATGTCGTCGCCCACCGTATCGTCGCCTGGCTGTCGCATTCGCCGGTGGTGCTGCGCAATGCGGAGCACGGGTTCTATCGGCGCTTCCTGAAGAGCCTCGCCTTCCAGATCCGCTATCTGCGCCACATTGCCCAGACCGTTCCCGACGGGGAGGCGCGGCTGAGGGCCCGCCTCGCAATTGCCATGGCGTCGGTCGCGATGCCGGCCTCGGCCTCTGCGATCCGCAAGGCGGCGCGTCATCTCGATCTGGAGCTCGATCGTCAGATCCTGCCTGACGGCGCCCATTTTTCGCGCAACCCGCGGGCGGGCCTCGATCTGCTGCTCGATCTGCTGCCGCTCCGCCAGACCTATGTCAATCTCGGGCACGAAGTACCGTCGCGGCTCATCCCTTGTATCGACCGGATGTATCCTGCGCTCCGCTTCTTCCGCCATCAGGGCGGAGAGCTCGCACTCTTCAACGGCGCGACGTCGGCGCTTGCGCACGAGCTGGCCTCGGTGCTGCGCTACGACGAAACGGCAGGCGAGCCCTTCCGTTCGCTGCCGCATGCCCAATACGAGCGGCTGTCGCTCGGCGACACCGTCATCATCATGGATACCGGCCTACCTCTTTCGGTCGATCTTTCGCGAAGCGCTCATGCGGGCTGCCTCTCCTTCGAGATGTCGTCTGGTAGAAGCCGTTTCGTCATCAATTCCGGCGCACCGAAATTCGCCGGCGATCGATTCCGGCAGATGGCGCGTCTCACCGCGGCGCATTCCACGATCACGATCAACGACACGTCCTCCTGCCGCTTTTCGCAGTCGGCTTTCATTGGGCCGGTCATGACGAGCGGCCTGTCGCGTGTCGACGTCGAGAGACGGGATGAGCCCGGAAGCATCGAATCGGTCAAGGCGAGCCATGACGGCTATCTCGCTCCCCTCGGGCTGGTTCACGAGCGCGATATCGGGATTTTGAGCGGCGGCCGCCTGGTTCGCGGTCGCGACCGCCTGTCGCGTGAGGACGGCAGCGACCCGGGTCCGGCCGACACAGGAGTCGCGGTCGCCCGTTTCCACATTCATCCGGCAATTGGCATGCGCCAGCGCAGCGAGAGCGAGATATACCTCTCCGCGCCCGACGGCGAGGTCTGGCTCTTTGCCTGCCGAGATGGCGCGTTGGCGATCGAGGAGGACGTCTTCTTCGCGGACCCCTCTGGCGTGCGCGCCTCGTCGCAGATAACGGTAACGTTCGCCGTGGCTGCGCAGCCGGAAATCCAGTGGACTTTCACGCGCGAGGCCTAGGAATCCAAGAAGCTGCCAGCTTCTCGCGGTGCCGAGTGTTTCTTCCCCGGGCAAGCTATGCTAACGGGCAGCCACCCCAATCGCCGGAACCAGTTCCCAAAGCGTCCGGCGCTGCCCAAAGGAGCAAGGTCGATGGCTGTCGCCTCCAAGAAAATCCCCGCCCCGGACGAGGTTCGGATCAAAACCGCCCTCCTTTCCGTTTCCGACAAGAGCGGCGTCGTCGAGCTTGCCCGCGCTTTGCACGAGAAGGGCGTGCGGCTGGTCTCGACCGGCGGCACGCACAAGGCGCTCACCCACGCAGGCCTTCCCGTCAGCGACGTTTCGGAGCTGACGGGTTTTCCGGAGATCATGGACGGCCGCGTCAAGACGCTTCATCCCGGCGTTCATGGCGGTCTTCTCGCCATTCGTGACGACGCCGAACACGTTGGCGCGATGAACACGCACGGCATTGCCGCGATCGATCTCGCCGTCATCAATCTCTATCCGTTCGAGGAGGTCCGCGCCAAGGGCGGCGATTATCCGACCACGGTCGAGAATATCGACATCGGCGGCCCGGCTATGATCCGCGCGTCGGCCAAGAACCATGCCTATGTGACGATCGTCACCGATCCGGCCGACTATTCCCTGCTGCTTGAGGAAATCGCGAGCGGCACGACCCGCTACGCCTTCCGCCAGAAAATGGCGGCCAAGGCCTATGCCCGCACGGCGGCCTATGATGCGGCGATCTCCAACTGGTTCGCCGAGGTGCTCGACACCCCCATGCCGCGCCATCGCGTCATCGGCGGCGTACTCAAGGAAGAGATGCGTTACGGCGAAAACCCGCATCAGAAGGCGGGTTTCTACGTCACCGGCGAGCAACGCCCGGGTGTGGCAACGGCAACGCTCTTGCAGGGCAAGCAGCTCTCCTACAACAACATCAACGACACGGACGCGGCTTTCGAGCTCGTCGCCGAGTTCCTGCCGGAAAAGGCACCGGCTTGCGCGATCATCAAGCACGCCAACCCCTGCGGCGTGGCGACCGCGCCCTCGCTCGCGGAAGCCTATCGGCGGGCGCTTGCCTGCGATTCCACCTCGGCCTTCGGCGGCATCATCGCGCTCAACCAGGAGCTCGACGCCGAGACGGCGGAAGAGATCGTCAAGCTCTTCACCGAAGTGATCATCGCACCGTCGGTCAGCGACGAAGCGAAGGCGGTCATCGCCCGCAAGCCGAACCTGAGGCTGCTTGCGGCCGGCGGCCTGCCGGATCCGCGCACGCCCGGTCTCACCGCCAAGACGGTCGCCGGCGGCCTGCTCGTCCAGACGCGCGACAATGGCATGGTCGAGGACCTGGAACTGAAGGTCGTCACCAAGCGCGCGCCCAGCGCGCAGGAGCTCGAGGATATGAAGTTCGCCTTCAAGGTGGCGAAGCACGTCAAGTCGAACGCGGTCGTCTATGCCAAGGACGGCCAGACGGCCGGCATCGGCGCCGGCCAGATGAGCCGCGTCGACTCCGCTCGCATCGCTGCCATCAAGGCGGAGGAGGCGGCCAAGGCTCTTGGCCTCGCTGAGCCGCTGACGCGCGGTTCGGCAGTCGCCTCGGAGGCCTTCCTGCCCTTCGCCGACGGTCTCCTCTCCGCGATCGCCGCCGGTGCCACCGCGGTCATCCAGCCGGGCGGCTCGATGCGCGACGAAGAGGTCATCGCCGCCGCGAACGAACACAATGTCGCCATGGTGTTCACCGGCATGCGGCATTTCCGGCATTGAGTTTGTCCCGGGACCGTCTTTCTACATGGTCATCCTCGGGCTTGACCCGAGGATCCAGACTCAACCGTTGCCGCGAGCACGGGTGCGGTAGGTAGCACGGTGAGCGCCGGACTGCGCGCCATCCTTGAGCTTTGGTGGCTTGTGAGTGGATCCTCGGGTCAAGCCCGAGGATGACGACTGGAGAGAGCTCAAACCATATCGCCTTGCTGCGGCTTCGCTGGATGCCTTTCCTCGTTCCGCGCCGAGCGCTACGGCGCCCCCTCACGCCGGCCGATGGGCCGGATATGGCGTGCGCAGGAGGAGGGCGAGCCCGACGGCCAGGAAGGCGACCAGCGCCATCATGCCGATCCGGGCCGATCCGGTCATGACCGTGATCGTCGCCACCGAGGCAGGGGCGAGGAACGAAGTGGCGCGTCCGGAAAGCGCGTAAAGCCCGAAATACCGCCCGGTCTCGTCCAGTGAGACGCTGCGGGCGAGATAGGAGCGCGACGATGCCTGGACCGGGCCAAAGGCGAGACCGACCAGCAGGCCATAAAGAATATAGGCCTTCTCGGCCGCGGTGCCGAAGAGCCCGCCCGAATCCTCGTTCGGCAATGGCATGAGCCCGAAAAGCGTGAAGCCCGGCCCTGTCGACACGATACCGAGCGTGGCAAGGGTAAGACAGACGAGACTTGCGACGACGATCCTCTTGGAACCAAGGCGGGCATCGAGCCGGCTCGCGTAAAGGCATCCGCCGATGGCGACGACGTTCAATATGATGCCGTAGAGACCAAGCTCCATCGTCCGCCAGCCGAACATGCCGGCAGCAAAGGTGCCACCGAGCGCGAGCAGACCGTTGACGCCGTCCTGGAAGATCATGCGCGCGATCAGGAAGCGCAATATGCCGGCCCTCTCCTTCAGTTCGCCGAGTGTGCCCTTGAGCTCCGCAAGTCCCCGTGCCGTCGCCCCTGCCAGCGAGGTCGTCGCCTTTTGCGCATCCGGCGTGAACAGGAACATCGGCAGGATGAAGACCAAGTACCAGAGGGCGGAGATCGGACCGGTAATGCGGGCATCCTCGCCTTCATTCGGATCGAGCCCGAACAGCGGATCGAGGCCGAGCGCCGTCTTACCGGTTTCCGGGCTTCCGGCGATGAAAGCGACCACGGCGATCAGGACGATCATGCCGCCGAGGTAGCCCATTCCCCAGGCGATGTTCGATACCCGCCCCACCTCTCTTTCGCTCACGAGACGCGACATCATCGAATCGTTGAAGACGATCGAAAATTCGGCTGCGACGGTCGCGAGCGCCAGAAAAATCGCCGGATAGAGCAGCGGCGAGCCCGGGGCGGCGAACCAGAGCATGCCGAGCGAGATGATCTTGATGACGGCGAAGAAGCCGATCCACGGCTTGCGGGGACCGGTCGCATCGGCGATTGCGCCGAGGACGGGCGAAAGCACGGCGATGGCGATACCCGAGACCGTCAGTGTGTAGCCCCAGACCGCCTGTCCATGGACGGGATCGGCTGCCAGCCGGGAAACGAAGTAGGGCGCGAAGATGAAGGTGGTGATCACGGTGAAGAAGGGCTGCGCCGCCCAGTCGAACAGCATCCAGCTGATTATGCCGAGACGCGGCGTTTTCGGTTGTTCCTCCGCTCGCCCGGCCGTGATCTCCAAGTTTCCCCTCCGAACATGCTCGCTCGCGCCGCTCATGGGCTCAGGCGGGTAGCGGTCTACTCTTTGACGCGGGATGCGGGCGCAAAACCGTTCACGCCTCTCTCTCTCGCTCCGCGTCGAGATCGCGCTCGAACCGGGAATCAGTTCCCCGGACCCGCACGGCCCGGGGGACTTTGTCATTTCGACCTGCCACGTGCAAGGTCGCTGAGAAGGCCGGCTGCGACCGTGACTTTGGCGAGGGTCGTCTCGCCCTTTTCGGTCAGGAGCCTCAATTGATCGCCGACGCTTGAGACGCGTGCGCGATCCTGTTCCTGCCAGGCGAGCACAGGGCTTCGGTCGCGCTTGTGTTCGACAAGTGCGGCGATGGTGATGTCGCGGCGGGCGGTAGCGATATCGGTAACGGCCCGCGACAGCGCCATGGCCTCGAATTGCTCCGTGGCAGGCACGCGGTCGGCGGCGGCGAGCAGGCGGTTGATCCGAAGGTTCTCCGTTACCGCAAAATAGCCCTGAGCCGTGCGGTTCAGTGATTCGCCCGTCACGACGGCGATCTGCATGATCTCCGGTACCAGCGTCATCAGCGACAGCTCGGCGATCTCTTCCGCGAGCTTGGCCGGCACTCCGTTTTCGATGAAGGCGGCGGCCTTCAGGCGTGCTTCCTCGGCGCTCTCGCTCGAGATCGCCGCGCGCATCGTGCCGCGCAGCTTCTGCAGCCCGTCACGCAGTCGCAGGACCGCATCGGAAACAAGCCCGGAGGATGCGCCGGTACGCAGTGCCCTTTCGGTGACGAGTGCGAAAACGCGCCCGACATCCTGATAGAGCCTGTTCTGGACCTGGCCGCCGACTTTGTTGTCGAGTGCGTCGATCTCACCATAGATGCGCGGCAGGTCGAAGCCGTCGAGCGCGAGCACTGCTGCCTTGACGACGTCGGCGGAAAGAAAGCCCGTCGCATCGGTCAGCGTCGAGACGAAGGCAGGACCGCCGCGATTGATCGCTTCGTTCGCGAGCACGGTGGCGATGATCTCGCGGCGCAGCCGATGGCCATGGATGTCGCCGGCATAGGTCTTGCGCATCTTCGCCGGGAAGTAGCGCTCCAGCGTCGCGGTGAAATATGGGTCGTCCGGAAGCTCGCTCTGGATCAATTCGTCGAACAGCACTAACTTGGCATAGGAGAGCAGCACACCGATTTCCGGACGCGTCAGCGGCTTGCCGGCCTGATAGCGTTCGCTCATCGCCTGGTCCGTCGGCAGCGTCTCGACCTTGCGATTGAGATGGCCGTCGGTCTCCAGCCGCGCCATCAGCCGCGCCAGCGGCGTGCGGTTGGCGAGGCCCTGCATCTCGGTGAGCGAGATCGCCAGCGATTGCTGGTAGTTGTTGCGCAGAACGAGCTGGGCGACTTCGTCCGTCATCGAGGCCAGAAGCGTATTGCGCTTGGGCCGGGTCAGGCGGCCGTCGCGCATGGCCGAGGCGAGCGCGATCTTGATGTTGACCTCGACGTCAGAGGAATTGACGCCGGCCGAATTGTCGATGGCGTCGGAATTGCAGCGCCCGCCTGCGAGCGAGAAGCCGATGCGGCCCTTCTGGGTGACGCCGAGATTGGCGCCCTCGCCGATCACCCGTGCCCGCACCTCTTCCGCAGTCACGCGGATCGGGTCGTTGGCGCGGTCACCGACTTCCGCGTCCGTCTCGTTGCTGCCGCGCACATAGGTGCCGATGCCGCCGAACCACAGAAGGTCGACCTGGCTCTTCAGGATCGCGTTCATGATCTCGTAGGGCGTCGCCTTCTGCTTGTCGATGCCGATTGCCGCCATCGCCTCCGGCGTCAGCGTCACCAGCTTCTCGGCGCGCGAAATGATCATCGCTCCGGGCGAAAGCGCCTGGCGGTCATAGTCCTGCCAGCTCGAGCGCAGCAGCGCGAACATGCGCTTGCGTTCGGCAAAGGAGAGATCGGTATCCGGATCCGGATCGATGAAGATGTCGCGATGGTCGAAGGCGGCGATCAGCCGGACCTTTTGCGACAGCAGCATGC
>NZ_CP165782.1:2857500-2957500 GCF_000513895.2 Ensifer sp. WSM1721 | reverse complement strand
GTCCGGGCTTGGACGCGGTTCCAGGAAATAGCTCCACCATATAGACCGTACCCGAAACCGACACAGGTGGTCAGGTAGAGTATACCAAGGCGCTTGAGAGAACTGCGTTGAAGGAACTCGGCAAATTGCACGCGTAACTTCGGAAGAAGCGTGACCCTTTTGTACGCAAGTATGATGGGGTGGCACAGACCAGGGGGTAGCGACTGTTTATCAAAAACACAGGGCTCTGCGAAGTCGCAAGACGACGTATAGGGTCTGACGCCTGCCCGGTGCTGGAAGGTTAAGAGGAGGGGTGCAAGCTCTGAATCGAAGCCCCAGTAAACGGCGGCCGTAACTATAACGGTCCTAAGGTAGCGAAATTCCTTGTCGGGTAAGTTCCGACCTGCACGAATGGCGTAACGACTTCCCCGCTGTCTCCAACGCAGACTCAGTGAAATTGAATTCCCCGTGAAGATGCGGGGTTCCTGCGGTCAGACGGAAAGACCCCGTGCACCTTTACTATAGCTTTACACTGGCATTCGTGTCGGCATGTGTAGGATAGGTGGTAGGCTTTGAAGCAGGGACGCCAGTTCCTGTGGAGCCGTCCTTGAAATACCACCCTTATCGTCATGGATGTCTAACCGCGGTCCGTCATCCGGATCCGGGACAGTGTATGGTGGGTAGTTTGACTGGGGCGGTCGCCTCCGAAAGAGTAACGGAGGCGCGCGATGGTGGGCTCAGAGCGGTCGGAAATCGCTCGTCGAGTGCAATGGCATAAGCCCGCCTGACTGCGAGACTGACAAGTCGAGCAGAGACGAAAGTCGGTCATAGTGATCCGGTGGTCCCGCGTGGAAGGGCCATCGCTCAACGGATAAAAGGTACGCCGGGGATAACAGGCTGATGACCCCCAAGAGTCCATATCGACGGGGTTGTTTGGCACCTCGATGTCGGCTCATCGCATCCTGGGGCTGGAGCAGGTCCCAAGGGTTTGGCTGTTCGCCAATTAAAGCGGTACGTGAGCTGGGTTCAGAACGTCGTGAGACAGTTCGGTCCCTATCTGCCGTGGGTGTAGGAATATTGACAGGATCTGTCCCTAGTACGAGAGGACCGGGATGGACATATCTCTGGTGGACCTGTTGTCCTGCCAAGGGCATAGCAGGGTAGCTATATATGGAAGGGATAACCGCTGAAGGCATCTAAGCGGGAAACCCACCTGAAAACGAGTATTCCCTTGAGAACCGTGGAAGACGACCACGTTGATAGGCCGGGTGTGGAAGTGCGGCAACGCATGAAGCTTACCGGTACTAATCGTTCGATCGGCTTGATCGTTCCCATTGCTCATGCTCATCAAACGAAAGTTCGATGATGCTATCTTCTGTCCTGACGCGCGAAAGCGCTGCGGACGGCGCCCCGGACAACCGGCGGCTCGGCTCTGCCGGCTGCTGCAAATATCCGGATAAGTCGCAAGACGTGTTCAAAAAAACGAAGCAATCGCTTCACCAGCTTCTCGAAATCAGTTTGCGCCTCCGGGCGCAAATCTTGCGCTTTGCCGACCTGGTGGTTCTGGCGGGGTGGCTGCACCCGTTCCCATTCCGAACACGGCCGTGAAACGCCCCAGCGCCGATGGTACTTCGTCTCAAGACGCGGGAGAGTAGGTCGCTGCCAGGTCTGCTAAACGCAAGATAAACACAAACATCTTCTCTCACAAACTCGGCCCAGCCGAAACAAAGGGCCGCAACAAGCGGCCCTTATGCTTAAAACCATAACGCGGGGTGGAGCAGCCCGGTAGCTCGTCAGGCTCATAACCTGAAGGCCGCAGGTTCAAATCCTGCCCCCGCAACCAAACACGCAAGGCCCGCATTCGCGGGCCTTTGCTTTTCATCCCCCGCAATACCCATGCCTCCGGATGCCGTCGCACTTTTGCGGCGGTCCATGGCGCGGCGGCTTTCCCTGTGGTCGGTGCTGGCTCCACTGAGCGTTGAGTAGTGGCTGACAAGTGCCGGCGAAACCCGGTTCCGGAAATCCCGTGGCGGCGCATGATGCAGAGAGGGCTGACGAGCTCGTCGCGAAATTCGTCCGACTTCAATGACATCCCCGTGATATAGTTTGCACGCCGCATGAACCACGGGAGGGGTGAATGCGTACTGTTCTCTCGGCCCTTGCTATGGAAACATTGCTGCTAACTTCCGCGGCCGCGACCGAGCCCATGGTCTTTCACAGGGCGCACTTTCCCGACCACACCGTCGTCAGCCTAAGTCTCGTTGGAAACCGAGCCGCGGCAAGCGTGAAGTATGACTTCGATGTGTTCATTTCGCTCTCTCAAACGCGCACCGAAGGAGAGGGGGCTTACAGCGATCCCGGCAAACACAAGGCGTCCATCCGATGCAGTCCTCCGGCGGCGGTCTCGGTGAGGGGCGTCGATTACCCGATACCCACACCGGAAGGCGGCATGATCGACTGGAAGGATGATCTGTGGAGTGCCGTCTGTACGCGCCCGTTGTCGTAGTCAATGCACCACGCATTCGAGCAAAACGTCGATCTGGAGCTCTCGCCAGCGACTGAGCGGAGCAGGACGCAGTGGGCGGTACCCGCGTCCTGCTACAGGGATTACTTGACCTCGGTCACGGTCAGCTTGCCGTCGACGCGCTCGGCGACGAACTCGATATTCGCGCCTTCCTTCAGCTTCTCCAGGAGAGCGTCGTCCCTGACGCGGAACACCATCGTCATAGCGGGCATGTCCAGGCTCTTCAGTTCCTCGTGGATCAGCGTGACCTTCTTTGCCTTGAGATCGACCTTCTTGACAGTGGCTTTGGTGAACTCGGCAGCGAGAGCTCCGTAGGCCGTTCCGAGGGCGAGCGCAGAGGCGAGCGTGAGCTTTACGAGCGTTTTCATGTTGAACTCCTTTCGATGATCACTTCTTGGCAACGGTGACGTCGCCGTACATGCCTGCGTCGTAGTGGCCGGGCACGAGGCAGGCGATCTTGAACGTGCCGTCGTTGGTGAATTTCCAGACGATCTCGCCGGACTCTCCTGCCGCGAGGCGGATCGCGTTCGGATCGTCGTGTTCCATCTCCGGGAACTTCTCCATCACCGCCTTGTGCTCCATGATCTTGTCTTGCTGATCGAGCACGAACTCGTGGTCGAGTTCGCCCGCGTTCTTGATCGCGAAGCGGACGGTCTGGCCCTTGCGGACCTTGAAGGTCGACGGCGTGAAGATCATCTTGCCGTCTGCCGTCTCCTTCATGGTGACGCGGATCGTCTGGGTGGCGTCGGCTTTCTTGCCGGGTTCGCCGACGGCCATGGCCTCGTCATGGCCGCCTGCATGATTGCCACCAGCGAACGCCGGAGTGGCGAGCGCGGCGACGAGAAGTCCGAAGATTTGAGCCTTCATTGTGTGGTCCTTAGGTTGGTTGAACATCGGCATGCAGGATCAGCCGTGGTTTGAGTGCTTCGGCGTGATCTGGGTCTTTGCGTCCTTCGCCTTGGTCCAGTCGGGAAGTTCGCCCGTCCACTCCCAGGCTTGCGTTCCGGCCGGGTTTTCGTACCAGCCGGGGTCGGCGTAATCGCCGGCCGAAATGCCCTCGCGCACCTTGACGACCGAGAACATGCCGCCCATCTCGATGGGGCCGTGCGGACCCCAGCCGGTCATCATCGGGATGGTGTTTTCGGGGATTTCCATCTCCATCTCGCCCATGTCGGCCATGCCCTTGGTGCCCATCGGCATGTATTCCGGCTGGAGCTTCTTGATCTTCTCGGCGACCTTCTTCTTGTCGACGCCGATGAAGGTCGGGATGTCGTGCCCCATGGCGTTCATCGTGTGGTGCGACTTGTGGCAATGGATCGCCCAGTCGCCGACGTATTTGGCGTCGAACTCGTAGGCCCGCATCGCGCCCACGGGGATGTCGATGCTGACTTCAGGCCAGCGCGCTTCCGGCCGCACCCAGCCGCCGTCGGTGCAGGTGACCTCGAAATCGTAGCCGTGCATGTGGATCGGGTGGTTGGTCATGGTCAGATTGCCCACCCGCACGCGCACCCGGTCGTTCTTGGACACGACGAGCGGGCTGATGTCCGGGAACACCCGGCTGTTCCAGCACCACATGTTGAAGTCGGTCATCTCCATGACCTTCGGCACGTAGGAGCCGGGGTCGATGTCGTAGGCGTTGAGCAGGAAGACAAAGTCGCGGTCGACGGGCATGAACGTCGGGTCCTTGGGATGGACGACGAAGAAGCCCATCATGCCCATCGCCATCTGCACCATCTCGTCGGAATGCGGGTGGTACATGAAGGTGCCCGACTTCACGAGGTCGAACTCGTAGACGAAGGTCTTGCCGACCGGGATATGCGGCTGCGTCAGGCCGCCGACGCCGTCCATGCCGGAGGGCAGGATCATGCCGTGCCAGTGGATCGTCGTATGCTCCGGCAGCTTGTTGGTGACGAAGATGCGCACCCGGTCGCCTTCGACCGCTTCGATGGTCGGGCCCGGCGACTGGCCGTTATAGCCCCAGAGATAGGCGGTCATGCCCTCTGCCATTTCCCGCTCGACCGGTTCGGCGACGAGGTGGAATTCCTTGACGCCGTTGTTCATCCGGTAGGGCAGTGTCCAGCCGTTGAGGGTTACGACAGGGTTGTAGTCCGGACCGGACGTCGGCTTTACCGGCGGCTGGGTCTCCGCCGTCTCCATCACGGCGGCCTCCGGCAGGCCCATGTTGGAGGTCTTCGCCCAGGCGGCGGTCGACACTAGTGCGGCGCTCGCGCCGAGCAATTGTCTTCTGTTGAACATGGTCTGTTCCTTTCTTAGTGTCCGCCACCGCCGCTTTCGGCCGTCGCCGCGACTTCCGTCTCGCCGGCAGCCGCGCCCGCGCCGCCGCCGTAGATCGCGGGAGCGAGGTTTGCCTCGGCCAGCCAGAAGTCGCGCTTGGCGTTGACCGCAAGCAGGATCGAATTGACCTTGTCGCGCGTGTCGGCGAGCAGCTCGAATGTGTTGGTGATCATCGCGTTGTAGGTGAGGAGGGACTCCTCCTCGATCTTGGTGCGCAGCGGCACGACGTTGTTGCGGTAATGCCGGGCGATGTCGTAATTGGCGCGATAGGCCTGATAGGCGGAGCGTGCTTCCGAGCGGACGTTGACGGCTTTTTCCGCAAGCAGGTTTGCCGCCCGCATATAGGCGAGCTCCGCCTTGCGCATGCGCGCCTTGCCGCTGTCGAAGATCGGAATGACGAACTCCAGCTCGGCCTGGCCGGTCGTCTCGGTCTCGACCTCGCTGTCCTCCTTCTCGCGTTCGGTCTCGAAGCCGGTCAGGAGTTCGAGGTCGGTGACGTAGCGGGTCGCTTCGGTGAGCTTGTAGGATTTGGCCGTCGCCTCGAGATCGAGCTTCGCCATCTGCAGGTCGACGCGGCGCTGCAGAGCTTCCGCCTCGATGAGGTCGAGCTTCATCAGACCCTTGGGCAGCGGCGGCAAACGGTTCGGGACCTGGTAGTCGCTATCCGAGCCCCAGAGGCCCATCAGCCGCGTCAATTGCTCCTTGGCGAGGCGAGCCTCCAGCCGCGCCTTGGCCGCCTGTCCCGCCAGTTCGGCGTAGAAGACGTGCTCGCGAGCCTGGGAGCCCTTGGTCATCGCTCCAGTCTCGCCAAGCTTCTGCGCGAGTTCGGAGGCGGCGTCTGCCGCGGCCTGCGCCTGGTTGAGCTGGGCCACCGTTTCCCAGGCTGCGACCGCATTGATCCAGGCACGTCGCGTGTCGGCGGCGAGCTGCAGCGTGCGTAGTGCCGCATTCAACTGCGCCTGCCGGAACCGGGTATCGGCGATGGCAATGTCCCGTTGTCGCGTGGCAAGCGCCAGGATATTGGAGGCGATTATGCCCTCGACGGATCTGAAGGCCTCGATCCCCGGCGCGCCGATGCCGTTGAAGCCAATTGCGACGGTCGGATTGACGAACATCGTCGACTGCCAGGCGTCGGCGGCGGAATCGCCGAGATCGGCATAGGCGGCCTGCAGCCCCTTGTTGTTGAGCAGCGCGATCTGAACCGCCGTCTCGACGTCGATGGTCTTCTTCGCGATCAGCGTCTTCACCCGGTCCGACACGACGCGAGCCTGCTGCTGGTTCTGCACCCAGACCGTCTGCTTGCCCGTGGCCTCAGCCGTCTTCGCCTCGACGGAGGAGAACCCGGCATTCTTCGCCGCATACTCGGTGGCCGAGACACAGCCGCCGAGCACCAGTGGCAGAGCAAGCGTCGCGGCAAGTCTGGCGTTCATCATGACGCGCCTCCTTCCGGAGTCTGTGCGTCGTTCTGGTTACGCCACGGCTTGGGATCGACCGGGACGCGATGGGTGTAGCCCGAGACCGGGCTCGTATATCTGAGGGGGCGGACTTCGGCCTGCGAGGCGGCGAGGTCGCCCGAAGCAATGACATCGGGAGGCAATGTGGCAGCGCATCCGCTGGCAAATAGCGGCAGTGCGGCCACGATAAACAAAGGTCTCATGGTTATGTCCGAATAGGAATTGCAGCGGCGCTTGCGAGCAAACCACGCTCACGAACGCACGGATTCGACCCGCGAAAGCGGATATGTCCTACTCAGATATTCGGGGGGCGATGCAGCGGCGGGAATTCGCCCATCGTTCGGGCATCATCGACGAACTCGCGGATGGAAGCGACACGGGGGCCGCCGACCGTGTCGGCGTCGGTGATGATGGCCATGCTGACGCAGAAGCCCTTGCAGCAGTCGGTCTTCACCAGCTTCTGAGAGTCTTCCGGGGAGATATGGTGATCGCCGTGCCCATGCTCGGCTGTCGCCGTTTCGTGGTGGTCATCGGGCTGAACAATGTTGGAATTCGCCCAGGCTCCATGCATCGCGGCGGAGGCGGTCGGCAACGAGTATCCCGCCAGCGACATGACAATCACCAAGCGAAGCAGAATCAGCATCTTTTGCAATGTGATTCGAGGCATACCCATACCCGAGGACTAACATCGGTCCCGAAGTTGTCAATTGCCAGCTTCCAACCTCAACGCGATTCGCGTCTATTATGTGGCACCGCAGCGAACGGCCTTGCCGTCGATCCGATGCCGAACACGGGTGTAATGGTTCCAACGATGGTAAGGTCAAGCGAGAAAATGGCCGGGAGCAGAAAGCAGCATCATCATCATTCGCCGTCCCTGTCCGCCAAGTCGCAAGAGGTTAGATGACGAGCCTGACTGCGTACATCGGCCTTTTCCTGGTCGCACTCGGCGCGGCGACCGTCCTGCCTTTCCAGTCCGAGCCGCTGCTCGTCGGACTGCTTGCGTCAGGCAAATTCTCGACGATCTGGCTGCTCGTCGGTGCCAGCCTCGGCAACGTGCTGGGGTCGGTCTGCAACTGGGTGCTCGGACGCTTCATCGATCGGTGTCACGACCGCTCATGGTTCCCGGTGAAGGCGTCCTCGTTGGAGAAGGCAGGCGGATGGTACCGTCGCTATGGCCGCTGGTCGTTGCTCCTCTCCTGGATGCCGATCTTCGGAGATGCACTGACCGTGCTTGCGGGCGTTTTGCGAGAGCCGTGGTGGTCCTTCCTGCTGCTGGTCACAATCGCCAAGACGGGCCGCTATCTTGTCCTCGCCGCAGCGACGCTCGGAACGCAGTCGGCACTTGGCCTTTGATTTGGCGGATCGTCCCGCAGCGCTTCATTCAGCCGGAGCTATCCAGCCTCGCTTTAATCGAGTTCATCTGCTCGATTTCCTTGCGCTGCCCTTCTGAGATTTGCTTGCATAGATTCACCAGTTCCGCGTCCGTGAGCGTCGCTTCGCGGCACATCAGAATAGCTCCGGAATGATGCGGAATCATCGAGGCGATGAACTGATCGTCGCCGATCCGGGCCTGGATGCGGGTTCCCGCAAACGCCACGACGAAGAGGGCGGCCAGACCGAGATAAAGGGATATGTTCAGACCCTTGTTCTTGTACATCCCGCCCATGGTCGCGAGCATGATGATTCCCATCGGAGCGACCATAGTCAAAGCCATGTAGAAGGTGTTGAGGTTGTTACGGAAATCGGCCCAGCCGTCGATCATCGAGAACATCACGAGATACATGACGATCAGACTGAGCGCCATGTTGATGGCGAACATCAGGTAATGGTGCTTCGTCGCATGCCGGTGCTGTGCCGGCTGTGTGTCTTGCTCTTTCATGGCGATCCTCCGCTTCACTGCCGTCTGCGACAGCGATAGGAACCGGGGGCTCGCACGTTCGTTCCCTCGAGGAGGCTTTTGCCGCTGCCTCTGCGACCCGATTCAGGTCAGCGATCAGCCATTTGCGCTACCAGATCAAATCCGTGCACTCCTCAACCTGAGAGAATTCGCGATCACACTGACCGAGGAGAGCGCCATGGCGGCCGCTGCGATGATCGGTGACAGCAAGAGTCCGAATGCGGGGTAGAGCACGCCAGCCGCAACCGGGACGCCAGCGGCGTTGTAGATGAAGGCGAAGAAAAGGTTCTGCCGGATGTTCCTCATCGTGGCGTGGCTGAGCTGCCGTGCCCGCACGATGCCCTGAAGATCACCCTTGAGCAGCGTCACGCCCGCACTCTCGATTGCCACGTCCGTCCCCGTTCCCATGGCGATGCCGACGTCGGCGGCGGCGAGGGCAGGGGCGTCGTTGACGCCGTCTCCCGCCATGGCGACGATGCGACCCTCGTTTCTCAGGCGACTGACGATGTCGCTCTTGTACTCCGGTAGGATTTCCGCCTCGACCTCCGTGATGCCGAGCTTGCGAGCAACCGCATTGGCTGTGGTCCTGTTGTCACCAGTAAGCATCACTACGCGAGCACCGTCCTTCATCAGCGCCTCGACGGCGGCGGGTGTTGTCGGCTTTATCGGATCGGAGATCGCGAACAAGCCGCCGACTCTGCCGTCCATGGCGACGAAGATGACGGTCGCTCCTTCGCCGCGCAGTGCTTCCGCCTTTTCGGTAAGCGGGGCTACGTCCACCTTCTCTTCGGACATGATTTGGTGGCTTCCGATAACGAGCCTGTGTCCCTTTACCGTGCCCGTGACGCCTTTGCCCACCGGGCTGTCGAAGTTCTCTGCCGTCCCGAGAGCCAGCCCGCGCTCATTGGCGGCCTCGACGATTGCTGCCGCGAGCGGATGCTCGCTCGCCCGCTCCAGCGTGGCGGTGAGCTGCAGGAGTTCGTCCTCGGCTATCCCGTTCGCGGCGACGACCGATGTGACCTTCGGTTTGCCCTCGGTCAGGGTCCCGGTCTTGTCGACCACAAGCGTGTTGACCTTTTCGAAGCGTTCGAGCGCCTCGGCGTTCTTGATCAGCACGCCGGCGCGAGCGCCCTGTCCGACGCCGACCATGATCGACATCGGCGTGGCGAGGCCCAGCGCGCACGGGCAGGCGATGATGAGCACGGCGACCGCGGCCACAAGGCCGTGGGTGAACCGCGGTTCCGGACCGATCCACATCCAAGTGGCGAAGGCGACGATGGCGATGAGGATGACAGCGGGCACGAACCAGCCGGAGACCTCATCGGCTAGCCGCTGGATCGGCGCACGCGAACGCTGGGCTTCCGCCACCATCTGTACGATCTGCGACAGCATGGTGTCACGGCCGACCTTCCCGGCCTCCATGACGAAGCCGCCCGTCTTGTTCATCGTGCCGCCGATCAGCTTCGCCCCGACCTCCTTGGTGACGGGCATCGACTCTCCGGTGATCATCGACTCGTCGACCGAGCTGCGGCCCTCGACGAGCGTCCCGTCGACCGGGACTTTCTCACCTGGCCGCACGCGCAGCCGATCGCCGACGGCAATGGCTTCGAGCGGCACGTCTTCGTCCGTTCCGTCATTCCGGATACGGCGGGCTGTCTTCGGGGCGAGATCCAAAAGCGCGCGGATCGCTCCGCCCGTCTGCTCGCGAGCACGCAGTTCCAGAACCTGCCCGAGCAGGACGAGCACGGTGATGACCGCTGCGGCCTCGAAATAGATTGGGACCGCTCCGTCGGCCGAACGGAACGTCGCCGGAAACAGTCCGGGCGCAACCGTCGCGATCACGCTGTAAACCCAGGCCACGCCCGTGCCCATCGCGATCAGGGTGAACATATTCAGGCGGCGAGTGACGAGGGAGCGCCATGCGCGTTCGAAGAAGGGAGCGCCCGCCCAGAGGACCACGGGGGTCGCGAAGACGAGCTGGAGCCAGTTCGACGTCTGGGGACCGAGCAGCATGTGCAGGTTGGTGAGGTGACCGCCCATTTCGAGCGCTAGCACGGGCAGTGTCAGGACGAGCCCGATCCAGAACCTCCGCCGCATGTCGACGAGTTCCGGACTTGGACCGGTTTCGGCGGTGATGACTTCGGGTTCGAGGGCCATACCGCAGATCGGGCAGTTGCCCGGGCCGGTCTGCCGCACCTGTGGATGCATCGGGCAGGTGTAGATCACACCGTCACTTCCTTCAGTGCGCGACTCCCGGACGTGCGCAGTGGCGTTGTCGCTCGCATGATGATGGTGATGGTGCTCGTGACCCGGAGGTTGATGTTTGTGCTCATCCATGGCGGACAGCTCCATGACGGGACTCGCTCATCAAGCAAAGATAGAGCCCCAAGCCTCAGAGCCAATGTCACGCCCCAAAACGGACAACATCTCCGACGATTGCGCTCGTGGTGGTCACATTGCGACAAGGTCAAAACGGTCACCTTGATCTTGGTCAACGCAGTCGGCCACTTACAGCGGCGCGCGTCTTCTCAGACGCGCAAAGGACGCTGTAGCGCTTCGAAATTGCCGGATGTTTTTGCCCTTAAATCGACTGCGATTTAAGGAACATGCAGTAGGAAAGGGTTGGTGAATGGGTTCGAAGACCGTGAAGATGGTCGGTCTCATTCTGGTGGCGAGCGCAGCCGCAGCGCTCTCCGCGACGGCGGCAGAGAACCTGCAATCGAGAAGCGTCGCCCAAAGACAGCAGGACATGAAGGCAATGGCGGCGGCCGCGAAGACCATCAATGCGATGTTCAAGGGATCGTCGGCCTATGATGCGAAGGCGTTCAAGGCCGCCGCTGAAACGATCCGGTCTCGTTCGGGGGAACGCCTGTCGTCTCTTTTCGACGGTTCCGTCACCGCGCCGGGTTCGACGGCCAGCGCCGGCATCGAAGCCGAACGCGACCAGTTCCAAAAGCTCGCCGCCGACCTTGGCGTCTATGCTTCCGCAATTTCAGCGGCGGCAGACCGCAACCCGGATGTCTTGAGTCCTCGGATGCGCATGCAAGCCGGCGATGCGATGATAGGCGGGCCTCTCGCCAGGAAGGCGGACGCGGTACGGGATATCGCGTCGATGCCCGCCGAGCACGCCTTTCACCTTATGCTTCAGACCTGTACCTCCTGCCACGCCAAGTTTCGCATCAAGGACGAGTAGCCAAGTTGTGCTGAGCTACAGCCGATTGCCGAGCTGGCTCTGCTGTTTGCGCCAGCCGTAGCGCGTCAATCCGCGCGGCTTGTAGATTGAAAGCACCGTTGTCGTGATCAGTACGACTATGCCGCCGGCGGCGTGGACCACGAGTGAGCGCCTCAGACCGATGAGATCGGCTTCCGACAGACCTTTCGCGGCCGCCGCCGCGACATGGCTTATAAGGTCCATCTGCAGCAGCAGCACCACAGCGGTCAAGACCGTCAGCAGAAGCTTCGCAAGCACCCAGTAGTGGCGGAAAAGGCCCCAGACAGTTCCGAGCGCCTGGACCAGTCCTGTGATGAGCGACGCGAAAACCAGCGGAACTATGACGAGCCGCGCAACGGCCTCCATCGCGACATAGAGGCTTCGCGTCGTCTGGACATCCGCGCTGCCAAGGCCGACGATCCCGAGCGCAAGGAAGCACGCCACCGCGCCGAGCGAACTGACCGAGGAGATGACGTGCACGACGAGGGTGAACTTGCGAAGGTCTGTAGCCATCGTCACGGGCGGTCACCTGCTGGCGGCATTTCGCTGTCAGGCGACATGTGGCGGCCTGGACCGTGGGGACCACCAATATCGAAGACGACAATCATCGCCACCAGCAATATCAGCACAGCGGCAACGATCCCAGAGATTTTCACCCAGCGCGGCATGCCGGGATAATCGTTTCCGCTTGACACGTCCTTGTCTCCGACGTCTCCCGCTCGCAAACGGGGTTCGGCATTCGAAATGACCACGGTGCGTGACACAAGTCAGGTGCACCGTCGTGAACCGCAGGAATTGACGCCTCACAAAGCGGCCACGCCAAATGGTGCCTTGATGCCAAGCTTCTTGCCATCCGCCGAGCCGGCGATCTCTTCAATGATCGGGCATTCCGGGCGGTCATCGCCGTGGCAGTGGCTGGCGAGATGCTTCAGCGTCTCCGCCATTTCCTGAATTGCCGCGATCTTGCGCTCCAGTTCGGCAATGTGCTCCAGAGCCACCGCCTTGACGTCCGCGCTGGTTCTGGACCGATCCCGCCAGAGGGTGAGCAGATCCTTGATCTGTTCGACTGAGAAGCCGAGATCGCGGGCGCGGCGAACAAACCGAAGCGTGTGGATGTCGTTGTCACTGTAGACACGGTAACTGGAGGCGGTCCGAAGGGCAGGGCGGATCAGACCGATCTGCTCATAGTAGCGGATCATTTTCGAGGAGATGCCGCTAGCCTTGGAAGCTTGACCTATATTCATGTGTTACTCCTTCTACAGCGCCCTTTGTGCGTCTGAAAAGACGCACCGCGCTGTAGTACACTCAGGCGGGATTGATCGACCGCAGCCGCAGAGCGTTGCCGAGAACGAAGACGCTCGACATCGCCATCGCCGCCGCCGCCAGGATCGGCGAGAGCAGGGTTCCGTCCAGCGGGTAGAGCACGCCTGCGGCGACCGGAACCAGGCTGACATTGTAGGCGAACGCCCAGAAGAGGTTCTCCTTGATGTTGCGGATCGTAGCCTTGCTGAGGGCGATCGCCCTCGGGACACCGTTCAAGTCTCCGGACATCAGGACGACATCGGCGCTTTCGATGGCGATGTCGGTTCCCGTGCCGACGGCAATGCCGACGTCGGCCTCGGTGAGCGCCGGGGCGTCGTTGATACCGTCGCCAATGAAGGCAACCCTGCGGTCACCGTGCCGGAGCTTCCTGACCGCCTCGACCTTGCCGTCCGGCAGCACCTCGGCGACGACTTCGTTGATGCCGAGCTCTCTGGCTATCGCTTCGGCCGCGCGGCGATTGTCGCCGGTGATCATCGCCACCTTCAAGCCGAGGTCGTGCAGGGCTCTGACTGCCTGCGGCGTGGTTTCCTTGATCGGATCGGAGACGGCGATGATCGCCGCCAGCCGGCCGTCGATCGCCGCGTAGAGCGGGGATTTGCCGCCGTCGCCAAGCCGCTCGGCCTCTTCAGCGACGGCAGAAACGTCGATCCCGTGCTTGTGAAGCGCGCGATCCGCGCCTACGAGAACTTCCAGCCCATGGACAATCCCCCGAACACCGAAACCCGGAGTGGCTTCGAAGTCCGTCGCGGGGACCACTGCAACACCTCGGGACTTTGCCGCCGACACGATCGCTTCCGCGATCGGGTGTTCCGAAAGCGCTTCGAGGCTCGCAATAAAGGAGAGGACCTCGTTCGCATCGAACCCGTCGCTGACGATGACGTCTGTCAGCTCCGGGCGGCCTTTCGTCAGGGTGCCGGTCTTGTCGAGCGCGACGACATCGGCCTCCCGCAGGCTCTGCAGCGCCTCGCCCTTGCGGAAAAGGATGCCGAGTTCGGCTGCGCGCCCCGTGCCAACCATGATCGATGTCGGCGTTGCCAGGCCCATGGCGCAGGGGCAGGCGATAATCAGGACGGCAACCGCGTTCACCAGCGCGAATGAAAGCGCGGGCGAGGGGCCGAACGCGTACCAGGCGGCGAAGGTCACCGCCGCCGCGAGGATAACCGCGGGAACGAACCATCCTGTCACCTTGTCGACCAGCGCCTGGATCGGCAGCTTTGAGCCCTGCGCGGTTTCCACCATCTTGATGATCTGAGCGAGCAGCGTGTCGCTGCCGACCTTGGTCGCCTTGAAGGTGAAGGACCCGTTCTTGTTGATCGTGCCGCCGATGATCTCGTCTCCGGCGGCTTTTTGCACCGGCGCAGGCTCTCCGGTGATCATGGATTCATCGACGTAGGAACTGCCTTCGAGGACTGTGCCGTCGACCGGAATCTTCTCGCCCGGCCTGATCCGGATGATATCGCCGACGACAACGTCGCTGATCTGGATCTCGACGAACTCGCCGCCCTGAGAGACGAAAGCGGTTCTCGGCTGCAGGCCAATCAATCGCTGGATCGCTTGACTGGTGCGGCCCTTCGCACGTGCCTCGAGGTAACGGCCGAGCAGGATCAGGGTGACGATGACCGCTGCCGCCTCGTAGTACACGTTCGCCGTTCCGGAAGGCAGAATGCCCGGGGCGAAGGTCGCGACGACTGAGTAGCCCCAGGCGGCGGCCGTCCCGAGTACCACCAGCGAGTTCATGTCGGGCGTCTGGCGCAGAAGGTTCGGCACGCCCTTCTTGAAGAAGCGCAGCCCCGGTCCGAACAGGACCACGCTCGCCAGTGCGAACTGGATGTACAGGTTGTGGCGCATGCCGATGGTGTCCATGATCAGTTCGTGGACGCCCGGCAGGAAGTGAGAACCCATTTCGACCAGGAAAAGGGGCAGGGTCAGCAGCGCCGAGAATACCACCAGGATCTTGAGTCTGCGGACTTCCGCGGCGCGGTGATCTTCGGTGTCCTTGGCTGCTTCGGTGACGGCCGCCTTGCGGACCGCATATCCGGCATCTCGAACCGCAGCCTCGAGTGCCCCGGCATCAACCGCACCGGAAACCAGCCGAATGGTCGCCGTCTCCGTTGCGAGATTCACCGACGCATCCATGACCCCCGGAACGGCCTTCAAGGCCTTTTCCACACGAGAAACGCACGAGGCGCAGGTTATTCCTTCGACGTCAAGTTCCTGGATTTCGACCTTGGGCTCGTAGCCGGCATTCTCGATCGCGCGAAGAACAGCCTTCGTGTCCGGCATTCCGGTGAACTGAACGGTCGCCCGTTCGGTAGCCAGGTTGACGTTTGCCGAGGCGACGCCGGGCACTGCTGAAATAGCCTTCTCAACGCGTCGCACGCAGGAAGCACACGTCATGCCATCAATGCCGAAGTCGGCGGACATAGAAAGAGACGTCGATTTCTCAATCTGAGTTAATGCAGTCATCGAAGCGATCCCAATTACAACTGCAGTATCAGATAATCCTTCCAACAATGGTAAGGTCAAGGCTTATTGTGAAGAGTTTTCCGATGCGCCCGCCGCTGCCCTACAGGAGAGGGCAGGCAGGCCGCTCAGCCGCTGTGCGGATCGGAGCTGTCGGTCCAAGAAGCGCCCCTCGAGCCCTCAGGCGATGGTTCATCGGCGATCCCCAGTCCGCAATTCACGCCGAGACGCCGTGGGTCTCTACTGCATGTTTCCTTGAATCGTACCCGATTCAAGGACAAAAACATGCAACAATTCAAAGTGCTACAGCGTCCTTTGTGCGTCTGAAAAGACGCACGGCGCTGTAAGAGGGCCCAATAGTCCTCGCGGTGCATTCATGCGTCGGCAACGGTGTTAGGAAGAGGCGGAAATCAAAGCCATCCGGCGCCTGCCTTCGGCTCAATGCCCCGTAAGGACAAGTGTTTGCACCGGCAGGAGCAGCGCTTGGAGCCTGAGGATCATCGCGTGCACGAGCCCGACCGCATCCACCATGTGCAGGAACAGCCAGCGCGAGGTGCCTATGTCGGGCGACTGCAACTCATCGTGGTTGCTGGTGTAAGCATTGGCGATGCAACTGCTTCCCGGCGGTATGTCCGAGAACTCGCCCATAAACAGCGGTTCGAGAAATGTGGTCAGCGTTCCCGGTCTAGCCATTTGTTGCACGTCTGCGAGCTGATCGGTTGGGCGAATCTGCCCCGTTGCGATGACCTGCTGGACCTCGGTGACGACCATCGGGATGATGGTGAAGGGTTTGCCGATGCAGGTCGCCTCGGCGATCATTCCGGGTTTCATGACCTGGGCCTCGATCTGGCCGAAGCCGGCAATCAGCCCTATGCGGCGATCATCGGGCACGAGAATGCCGGCCGACCGGATTGCCGGATTGACGATGTCGCCGGGCCGCAAGGCGAATTGCTGAACCATGCCGGCCGTTCCGGCACGTATAATGGTCTTGTCGAGTTCCACCTGCGCTTGGGCGAGTGTCGCCTGGGCGCCTGCCTTCTGCGCCGGCAGCAGGGTCGAGATCTTTGTCTCCAGCGTCTGCTTGTTCGAAATGGCCGCATCGAGTGCACCCTTCCGGGCGTCCACGGTAACCTGGCGCCTTTCGATTTCGCGCTTTGCCACCACATTCGGATTGCGGCGATTGAGTTCAACCTGTGTGGCCAGTTCATCAAGCGCCTGCTGGTAGCCGCCTTCTGCCTGCGCGATCAGGCCGTCCGCCGACGCCAGTTCGGTCTTGGCGACAGCCGTCTCGGCATCGATTTCCGCGACCCGCCGTCGGGCCGTTTCAAGCGCCGCCTGCTGTTCCTTATTATCGAGGCGGAAGAGGGGAGCGCCGGCGGCGACCTTCTCGTTCGTGCCGACGAAGACCTCGGCCACCCGCCCATTTCTCTCAGGCAATATGGTGACCGTACGGAAGACCGCCGTGACGTTCTTTGTTGACGGATGATAGTAGAAAATCACGGTTATCAGCGACACCGTCAGGATCACACAGGCGGTGATCCCCATCTGAGCTCGAACCACATCGAATAAAGATTGATCTCTCGCCCGATCCGCTTTCCCTGAACGTAGCGTCGGAAGAGGAAATCCGGAAGGATGGTAAGCATCGAACAGATCAAGAACTCCAGCACGGCTCATCCCCTCCGCTCTGATAAGGTGTCGTTCGGCGAAGGCTCCGGTTCGAACGGTGCCCATTGGTGCTCGGGCTGCGCCGGATGAGGTTTTGACGGCGTGACGGGAGGTTCCGTCGCCGCGGTTTCGAAAGGCCGTTCGTCCCGATGGGCGATTTTTTGTAGCGAGTCGGCCATCGAACTCATGGGCGTCGAAAAGTCCGGAAATTCGATCAATGCCAGGAGCAGCGCGGCGATCCAGAAGAGGTGATTGTGCGTGAAGAGCGCAATCAGCGACAAAACAGCCACCAATTGCAACTGCACCTTGCTAGCACCATGCGCCATATGCTCCGGCAGGGCGTGCAGCCGTAGGTACAGGACACCGATCAGAAAGATCAGCAGCAGCACGAAAACGACCATGATGTTGAAGAGAATATCCGTGTCGCCCGGTGCGGTGATGAACACCGGTAGATGATCGGTCGCTGACGGATGCAACGTCTCTGGCATTTCCGCGATCCCCCAAAAATACTATTTAGCACAATCTGAGCTTCAGAGCATTACTTCAGAGCCACCGCTCAGTCGCCAGCGACGTCCCATTTGTCGTCGGGATCGAAACGATCGATGAACGGCACGATCGCCTCGGTGCTGGACCCAAGATCCCGTTCGTAGACGATACCCTGCTGGTTGACGACGAAGGTGTTGACGCCGGTCTCGGCATATTTGACCGGCCAGGCGATCAGGCCAAAGCCGGCAATCATGTTGCCGTTGATGACGTAGTCGTATCTACCGCCGGCGATGTTGTCGCCCTGCGACGTCAGGATGCGGAAGCGATAGCCGAAATAGCCCTCGCCGGCCTTCGCCTTCTCCAGCGCCGCCTCGCTGATGGCGTCGCCGACGGGGCTTGTCTCCTCACCTTGCCCAGCCGGCCAGTAGAGCCCATCGGTTTGGCCATCGCTGCTGATCAGCTTCTGGGCATATTCCAGCACGCCGTCCGCGTCGCGGTCCTTCGAGGCATAGTCCTTCTGCGCCTCGACATAGGCGCGCGCCGCCTCGATCGCTTCCAGCTCGTTCTCGCCGACGCGGCGGTTAACGATCTCCTCCAGGCCGACATAGGTGTCGAAGGCCCATTTGCCGTCCTCGCCCTTGGCGATCGGAAACGGCAGGGGCCAGAGGCGATCGCCGATTTCGAGGACCTTGCGCTCATGGAGATCGCGCATGACGACATTGCGGGCCGCGCCCTCGCGAATGAGCGCGAAGGTCTCCATCGCGCCTTCGTCCGTCTTGAGCTTTGCCGCGTCCAGACCCAGGAGCTTTGCCATTCCGTCGAAGTCATTGGCCGCAAGCGCCGACTTGAAGGCCTCCACCGCCTTGGCCGGATCGTCAAAGGCCGGCGGATCGTCCGCCGCGACATAGTCAATGATGCTTCCCGCCTCTTGCGCCTGTGCGAGACCAATAGGCATCGGGGCAAAGACGGTGGCGAAGGAGATCGCCGACCCCAGAAGAAGAATGTGAACGCGCTTGCTCATCGTCGTGCTCCCTACTGCATGTCTCCTTAAATCGACCTCGATCTAAGGAGAGAGACATGCAGCAATTCAAAGTGCTACAGCGACCTTTGCGCGTCTGAAGAGACGCGCGGCGATGTAACGCCCGCTCAGCGTCCGCGGCCGCCGCCGCGCTTGATCGCCTTATGCCCTCCGCCCCCGCGCTGGCCTCCGCCCATGCTGTGACCGCCGCGGCGTGACGATGCCACCTCGCGCCGCCCGGAATTGACGTTGCCAAGACCCGAGGGCTTCTTCGGCCGGTTCTCGGCCTTGGCCGCCATCTTCGGCCTGCCGGCAGGCCGGTCGACTTGCGCGGGTCTTTTATCCTTCGGACGGTTGATGCTCGGCTTGGGGACGTCCGGCCTCGCTTTCGCCGCCGCTTGCCTGCCGCCAGGGCTCGCCGCCGGCCGCCGCTCCGCCTTCAGCCCCTCGAGCGTGCTCTTGCGCACGTCCTTGAGCTGGCCGCCGCCACTGCCCGGGCGCGCCACGGGCCGGTCGCGCTGGAGTTCCGCGGCGCGGTTGCGGATGTTGTTGCCGCCATTGGCCTTGATGTTGTTCTCTATGTTCGTCCGGTCGAACTTGCTCAACTGGTCTCGATCGAGCGTGATCTTGCTTCGGTCGACATTCCTCCAGTCGATGTCGTTCCACTTGACCTTGCCGGTGAAGTCGATGTCGTTGAAGCACTTGTTGCAGTCGATATTGATGTCGCCATTCCAGCGACCGCCCCAGACGCCCCAATCGTCCCAGTCGACGATGGCGGCCCAGGCAAAACCGGTCACGGCGCCGGCGAAGAAGGTTGCGGCCGGATAATAGTAGGCGGGGTAGGGATCGCGATAATAGGCGATCGGCACCGGCGCGTAATCCGGCTCGTAGAGCATCTCCGGCGGATATTGCGGCACGTAGATCTTTTCGGTGTTCGCTGGCTGGATGACGATGTTGTCGCCCTCTTCAACCACCGTCACCTTGTCGTCCGTCTTGATGACACCCTTGGCGACCGCCTCATTTCGCAATTGCTGAATCGCGATCAGCACATCCTTCTGCTGATAGGCGATCGCTTGGCCGAGGCTCTGCGTCCATTCGAGGTCGTCGCTCATCATCTTGACGATCTCAGGATAGTTGAGCAGCGAGACGATGCTCCCGTCCCAGTCCGCTTTCGGTTTCAGCTCGGAGTTCTTCGCCCGGGCCTCGAGAAAGCGCTCCGCCTCGACGATCTGCAAGGGAAAGAGCGAGGCGGAGGATATCAGCGCCACCAGCTCATCGGGATAAAGCGCGATCCGCGCCACCAGTACTTCAAGCTCGTCCTCGGTAAGCGGTTCCGGGGCGGCCTGCTCCTGCGGGGCGAGGGCAGACGCGGTCGCCTGCGCGAGCGCCCCGGGTGCGTGGATTGACAGCATCAATATGCTGCCAATTGCAATCATCGCTGTCCTGATCATCTGTTTACTCCCTGGCGCCGGTTCGCTCTCGACCTCCCGGAGCGAACCGGCCACGTCTCTAGTTCCAGCGGTAACTCCTACTTCACCAGTTCGATCTCGCTCGGCCACCAGTCCTTTGTGAATCTCGTGGATCAAAGACTTAGCTACTTCGCGGTTCGAGACGAACTCCGGGAATATGATCGTGCACGCGCATTCTCGGCCTCAGGGCTTGGGCGTGTACCAGATCGGTGACGTGTAGGCGCGCTCCTGCAGGGTCATGGTGGTGCCGCTGAGCGCCTTCACGCCGAAGCGCTTGGCGTCGTAGGCTGTCCAGCGCGGGGTCGGGATCTCGATGACGCGGCCGTAGTAGAAGGCGGATTGGCTGGCGTCGAAGTCGGGGTCCTGCCATACGGCGATCAACTCGGGCGCGCCGATCGTATTGGTCCATGTGGCGTTGGCGACATCCACGCTGTCGCCGACGGGCGGAAGCTTTCCGTCTGCGCCAGCCTTGCGGTCGCCAGACCAAGCGACGTCGTAGACCTTCTCCTGCAGCTTGCCGTCCTTGTCGAGCCAGCCCTTGACGATCTGGTAGCGATCGAGATTCGCCCCGATCGGATCCTTCAGCGCCGCGACGAGGAAGGTCGGCGCTCTACCCTCTGGTGCTTCGCCGAGATCTCCGCCCATCGGCACGCCCTTGGCGTAGCCGATGCCCGCCGGCATGCGGTTTTCCGCGTCCCCCGTTTCGAAATCCCAGCCGCCGAAGAAGCGCACGATCATCCGCGGGCCGGTCGTGGCGTAGGTTTCCTTGCGCTGCATGGCATCCCACAGCGATTCGCGGGTGTTTTCCTTGGCCCAGACGGCGGCATAGCCGGAAGCAGAGACTTCCCAATCCATCACCTTCACGCCGGTTTTCGGATTGTCGATGAAGGCTGCGGTCATGCGATGCGGGCTCGGTTCCTGCGGCACGGTCTTGCCGAAGAAATTGTCCTCCTCCAAGGCCGCGAGGGAATTATGCGCGTCGCTGCTGCCGACCAGGCCGAACTTGTAGGGGTTGGTGCCGAGTTCCTTCTCCAGTTTCAGGCCGTTCTTGTAGGCCGAGCGGAGGTATTCAAATTCGAGCATGTCCTTCGTCTTCGCAACGCTGCCATCGAGATTGCCCTTATCCCAGATCTCGAAATTGGCGAACTCGTCATTCGGCGACAGGAACGGGTGCGCCTCGCCGGTGCCCTTGGTCTGGGTCGCTTCATAGAGGCGCTCCCATTTCGCGCGCGTTTCGACATAGCCGCTATCGAGTTTCTTGCCGAAGGCCTCGACGGTGGGGAACATCAAACCATTGCTCAGATTGCCGTTATGCGCGATCGCGAGGACGTTGCCGCCGGTCTTTTGTTCGTAGGCTTCCATCCACTTCCAGAGGTCGACCGGATTATCGCTGCCGTAGGGCGGATAGACAGTGAAGGGTTCGACCTGGCTCGCCTTGTCGCCATTGTCGCGGAAGATGACATTGCGGTGCAGGTTGTTGCCGCCCGTATTCGACGTCCATTCGAAACCGATGAAAGCGGTGAAGTGCCCTGGGTCGTTGTGGTGCTCCGCCGCGGCAATCGTCTCCTGCCAGGCGCTGTGATAGGGGCGCGTCCCCGGGAAGTACATCAGATCCTTGGGGAACGTGCCGTGCGAAAAGGCGACGATGATTTGTATCGCGGCCTCGCCGCCCTTGCCGGATTGGATCATGTCATACCATTTGCGGCCGGTTGGATCGGCGACAAGGTCTGGCTTACCGGCGAACAGATCGGGGAAGAAGCCCATATTGTCGGAGTGATCGGCGACGACGAGAAAGTCGAGCGGGCGGGAGAGCTTCACCGGTTGGCCGGTGGAGGAAACAACCTCTTCGCCCTTTGCGAACCGATAGGCGTCCATCGGTCCGAGACGCGCACCAAAGGCGCCGGCGTCCATGGAAAAGGACGTGTGCAGATGCGTGTCGCCGAAGAACGGTCGCGTCGGAAAGTCGCGGCCGACATAGGGCGAGTAAGCCGGCGGGCGCTGGTGCGCGCGGTCGGCGGCGTCCTTGCCGAGCGTGCCGGCGTCCTGCGCCAATGCGGGCAGCACGAGACCGAATATCACCAGGCTGGTAAGCGCCGTACCTTGCAACAAAGCTTTCGTCATGATTTTCCCTCCTGAGCATCGATTTGTTTCAATGGTGTCCCGGACCGCAGGCGAGCGCGCCGCCGTTATCGGAAATCTTGAGTTGGGGTGGGCTACTTGCCTTGGCGGTTGCCGTCGCGGGCGCGGCGAAAACCGGCGACTTCGACGAGGCGGCCTTAACTGCGGTGACGGGAAGCGGGAGACGTCCGACCTGTTCATAGGCAAGCAGGAACTGCGCCTGTTGCGCCGCTGGTCCATAGAGGCGGATGAGGCCAATCTCGTGCGCCTTGCCGATCGTCAATCGTCCGCTCGCAATTTCGCCGATGACGGTCTCGCCGGATACGAGAACGACATCACCCGGTTCGGGGCCTGTCACGTGAACGCGCGTGCGCGGCCCGGCACCGCCCGGCTCAAAGCGCGCCCACAGCATCGGCTCGATGAGAACGACCGCGACCGACGGGCCGCGCATCCCGCCCGAGGTCGCACCCAGTCCTCGGCCAAGCCGCTCGAGCGATCGCACCGTCTTGCCGTATTTTGCGCCGAACAGATCCGGTGCTCCGGCCGCTGGGGCCGGCGGCGGCAACCGATGCGCGGCGATGGCGGCCGAGATCGAGCCGAGCACGTGCAGCGCGTCCGGATAGACCCAGTTCAACAGCCCCCGCGCCATCGTGACATCGTCATGGTAGCCGCAGGCAGAGCTAGCAGAGGGCGACAGCGTCGCGGCCGTAGCGAGCGACAGCAGGAATAGACGGGTCACGTATACGTGTCGGCGCATCGTCGACTCCTCTAGATCACGATGATTTTGGGTCGGATCGACCTAAAATCATGAACGTGATCGTTTCTAATAAGTCAGCGCGGGATGCGGGCGGAAAACCGCGAACACTTTTCCTCATCCCGCGCTAAAACATCGCCAGTCGTTGCATCGTCCAGAACATCGCAACCGAACCGATCGCATAGGCCGGAACGCGTTGGCCCCAAGTTGGAAGCGGCAGGGGGACACGACGTGCAACGGCTGCAAGCGCCAGCACCGCGGCCACGAAGAGAAGCTGACCGATCTCCACACCGAGATTGAAGAAAAGAAGCGCAAGCGGAATGTGGGTCGTAGGCAGGCCGGTTTCGCTGAGCGCGCCGGCAAAACCGAAGCCGTGCAGCAGACCGAAACCGAAGGCGACGAACCACGGCGCCTGCGCCGCTATGCCATGGTATCCTTGGTCCCGACGTATGATTTCGGCGGCAACGAAAACGATGGAAAGCGCGATCACCGCCTCCACGGGTGTCTGTGGCACATGCACAAGCCCGAGTGTCGCGAGCGCGAGCGTGATGGAATGGGCAATGGTGAAGGCGGTGATCGTCTTCACCAGCGGCCTAATGCCATGTGCCAACATGAGAAGCGCGAACACGAAGAGCAGGTGGTCAATGCCGAACAGGATGTGCTCGATCCCGAGCACCAGGTAGACCCCGGCGACTTTCATGGCGGACTCGGCTACCGGAATCGTTGTCGACGGCTCGCTTGGGGTCAGACGCTGCGTCCATGCGCTGCCATCCAGGTACTCTATGTGCGCCAGCACGTCGGTCATCGTTGCCTCGAGGCCAGCGATCGTCAGCATCTGCCCGCGTAGGGCAGGGGTGTTTAACGCCCAGGTCTCGATCGCCGCGCCTGGAACGATGTGGACTGTGGGCAGCGACGCTTTGCTATCACCGGAAAATACGGGCCTGAGGGCCAGCCTCATCTCGCCGCGCATCGGTACCTTCCACATCACGGCGAACTCGCCCGGCGCCTGTTCGCGCAATTCGAGATAGGCCGGCCGGACCTCGTGCGCGAAGGCTGCGGCGGCGGTGAGCAAGGGCATAAGCCAGCCAACGACAAGGGCAGCGCAGCAGATGACGGAAAGTCGCCTCATCGGACACCCACCATTGTCTGTGCCCAGCTGCTGATAAGTGGCTCGGCGCTCGGCTCTGCCACGATCTCGTATTTCTTCAGCAACTCCGCGAAGTAGCGCCGCTCGAAATTGCGCCGCTGCTCGTCACGCCATTGCGCAAGCACTTCGGCTTTCACTTCGGCGAAGGGCCTCACCGCTGCGGGAACCACTTCGGATACGCGAACGAGATGCTGCCCGTAGGCGGATTCGATCGGGCCCATCCATTCGCCCGCCGGCAGCGTGACGACCGCGCGGGCGAAGGCAGGGCCGAACTGTGCGGCGATGTCGCTTTCCTTGCCGGCCTCCAATCGCGCGGCAGCAAGCCACTGATCCCCTTGATCGATGAGTGCCGTTTCGTCGGGGCCGTCCGATGCGGCGAGCACGCGGCGCGCGTCGGCTGCCGCGTCGGGCCGTTTCGAGCCGCTGAAGAAGACGTGATCGAAAGACACACGCGCTTCCTGGCGGAACATGTCGGGATGGGCATCGTAGAACTGGCGCAGATCGTCTTCCTTCGGTTCGGCGATGCGTGCGGCGTCCTCGATCAGGAAGGTTAGCTTTTGTGCCAGTCTGCGCCGAATGACCGTATCGTCCTGGTCGAGGCCCAGGGCGCGGGCTTCTCGCGCCAGCAACTCTTCCTTTACCAACTCGGCGACGAGACCGCGCAGTTCGTCGTTGGAGGGCGTGCGGCGCCATTGACTGGACCAGGTCTCGGAGACCCAACGCAGATGTCCGTCACTGATCCTGATCTCCGGCCGGTCGCTTGCCGCAGTGTCGTCGTTCAGCCAGGCGTAGGCGGCAAAGAGGGCAAGGCCCCCGATGGCGAAATGGAAGAGAGGTTCCCTCAGCAGCTTCATGACACCATCCAGTTAGTACTTTGGCGATCGGGAGATCGGGAAGATGTTCGCTCGCTCCAGCGCCTCGGCAATCTCTTCGGCGAGGTCCTTGATGAGTTCCTCGTATTCGCGGCGTCGCGGCGTACGGAGGTTTTCCGGCAGCTGCTCGGCTGCTGCGAGAGCCTCCTCGGCGGCGGCTAGATCGTCGCACAGCCCGCGAAAGTTCTCGTCGCGTGCAAGCAGCGTCTCAATCTCAGGACCTCGCGCCGGAAACCAGCGCGTGGCCGATTGCAATCCGTTCCTCCCCACTGCGCCTTCCGACCGCGTACCCATTCTTCGAGAACCCCGGAACTATTGGCGGGAGATCATATTGCTTTGGATCAATGCAGGGATGTAATTTACGTGAGCAAACAGGAACAGGCGGCAGCCAACGAACCTGCGGCGACCCGGTGGGGGGCACTGCGGGGGGCTAGACGAAAGCCGCCACGAGCCGAAGCCGTCGCGGCCTGCATCCACGCCCATACAGATATCAACTCACCTTTTTCACAGGCGGTATCGTCCAAGAACCATCAATGATCGAGGGATTGCTCTCGTTGGGCCAGTAGAGGCGCATCATCAGGATGAATTTTTCCTTGGGCGCCGGCAGCCAATTCGATTCCTTGTCCGCTCCCGGTGAGTCGTGCTGGATCAACAGGTCGATCGAGCCGTCCGGATTTGCCTTGAGTGGCTCCCGTGCGCTGATCGAGTAACGATTGAGCGGATTATCGACAAAGAAGTAGTCCGCATCATACATGGTCAATGACCAGAAACCCGAAACGGGCGGCGTAAGCCCTTTCTTGAACGTCAGGACGTATTTCTCGGACCCGTTATATGCCCGCTTGATCACACCGCTGTCGGACTTCAGCGAGGTCGGGTAGATCGCATCCTGGGGTCGGTTTGCTCCGAGACCGATCGCGGTAACAAGGGCACGCTGGATATAGTTGGTGCCGTAGATACCGGTCTTCGTCGTGAAGCCCCAGCCATCAATTTCCTTCACGTCGCCGTCGCTGAATTTGAAATGCATCATGATGCGTGCGAAACCGAGCTGCGGCACGCGCTTCACGAACGCCGGATCGAACTTGGTCTTGTCGAAGTCCTGGCCAGGAACGATACCAAGTTCGGCGAGCTTGGCGACCATGGGCACATCCGCATCGGTCGGTGGATTTCTTTTCAGGAGCTCGGCGAAGAGGGTGAAGTACTCGATGGCGTCCATGTTGTTGACTTGCTCGCGAACGGCAGTCTTCATGTCGATCGCCGGATCGACCTTGCCCTTGGGTGGAGTCCAGTCCTTCCCCCATGCGCTTAAGGGGGAGAGCTTCACTTCATCCTGCAGCGTATGAACTTCGGCGTAGTCCTCCGGGGTGCCTGTGCAGTAAATGCGTCCAAGCAGCCAAACGATGCTCGTCGGAGACTTATATTGGATCACACCCTCCGGGAGCGTCCCCTCCCAACCTGGGCCGGTAACCACGAACGTCTGTGCGCCCGTGCCCGTGGTGCGTTTTCCGGGAACGTCGAACACTGTCGTCCAGCCATCCAGCATCGGAAACAGGGCATAGCGGTCTTTCATATCCGGCAGGCTGACCACCCAAGGCTCATCCCCCACGTCAAAGAACGCGGTGGTATAGAGGGTATCGGCATTGGGCGCCGTCACGTCCCGGAACTTGGCGTCCGGATACTGGCGCAACTTGATCAGATGCCCCATAGGGCCCCGGCTTCCCTTCGCCTCGGCGACATTGGTAATCACGCGCCTGGTCATTTCCATTGTCACCAGAGGATATGCATAAATATAGGCCTCGACAGCCAGCGCGAACTCATCGAGTCCTTCCGGCAAATCTGCTACCAACGCTTCTCCGGCCATCGCCGGCGTACCAAGAGACCCAGCCGCAAGCGCCCCAAGACCGGCCGCCGTCAAGTCACGACGCGTAATACACATTTTATCCCTCCAGCAAAAAATTGAGTTTCGACGCAGGCACTGAGTTCAGTCGATGTAAGCGACGAAATGACGCCCACCGATCGTTGGCAGGCCTTCCCAACCGGTTGCCGAGTGCCAACTTGCAAGCCACTCTCGGCACCACTGCTCTCCGATCGCCGCCCCATTTTCGAGTAGCCTTTGCAACCTGGAATAATTTGATTGGGATCATATTGCTTTAGATCAATGCAGGGATGTAATTTACGCGAGCAAACAGGAACAAGCGGCAGGCAATGCACCGCTGCGGCCTGTGGGGGGCAAGGCAATGGTCCAGACCCGTTCAGTCGAAATCGACCAGGCGGCGACACCGCCGCTGCCGGAGTCCGAAATACGCGCGCAATTGCAGCGGATTCAGACGAGTCCGGAATTCGACGTGCCGGAACGGGCGCGCAGGTTTCTCTCCTATGTCGTGGAGGAAGCCTTCGCCGGGCGAGGGGATCGAATAAAGGCCTATTCGATCGCGGTGGAGGTCTTTGGCCGTGACTCGTCGTTCGATGCGCAGAGCGATCCCGTCGTTCGAATAGAAGCCGGACGCATCAGGAGAGCGCTTGAACGTTACTACCTGATTGCGGGCCAGAGCGACCCGATCCGCATCACCATGCCGAAGGGAGCGTATGTTCCTGCTTTCAGTCGGAATGATCGCGGCCCGTTCCCGGAAGGAAACGCGCAGGGCAAAACAGAAGAGCATAGCGAGCATCGGGTAGGGCGTTGGAAACCGATCCTTCTCGCCGCCGGCATCCTCATTCTCGTATTCAGTGTACTGTACAGCTTCTTGAGAACCGACGAGTTGGCCGACGCCCCCATGAACTCGGCAGACATCGTGCGGGCGGTGCCGGATGTGCCGCGACTGATTGTGCTGCCGTTCGAGGATCTGTCGCGGACCGGTAGTTCGGACATCGTCGCGAGAGGTTTGACCGACAAGGTCATCGAACAGATCTCCAAGTTCAAGGAGATCGTCGTGATTGCCGGCCACCCACCCGAGACATCGGGGCAAACGCCCTCGAGCGGCGACGCCATGGCGGCGCGCTATGCCCTCTCGGGTGGCGTGCGGCTCGACGGTGACAAGCTTCGCCTTGCAACCCGCCTCGTCAAACGCGACGACGGTTCGGTCTTGTGGGCCGAAAGTTATAGCGAGAGCCTTCAGGTTCGCAGCCTCCTTGACCTCGAAACCAATGTGGCGCGCGCGGTGGCCACGGCCCTGGCTCATCCCTATGGGGTCATTTTCCGAGCGGATGCATCGAAGGCGGCCAACATGCCGCCGGACGACTGGGAAGCCTATCAATGCACCTTGGCCTATTATGGCTATCGTGCCGATCTCAATCCGCAGACTCATGCTGCGGTTCAGGGCTGCCTCAAGCGGGCAGTCGAAAGATTTCCCGGTTATGCGACCGCTTGGGCGCTGCTTTCGCTCACCTACATCGACCAGTTGCGGTTCCGCTACCGCCTCGACGCTCCCTCTCCCCCGCCGCTCGACCTTGCCATCGGTGCGGCCAGACGCGCCGTCGAACTCGATCCGCAGAACGTGCGCGGGCTCCAGGCCGAGATGCTCGCCTTCTTCTTCCGCGGTGACGTCGAGACTGCATTGAAGATCGGCTCGCGCGCGCTGGCAACGAATCCGAACGATCCCGAGCTCAGTGCGGAATATGGGATTCGGCTTGCTCTTTCAGGCGAATGGAAGCGCGGCTGTGCGCTCGTCGCGGAAGCTGTCGGCAGAAATCCGGGTCCGCTCGGCTATTTCGAGACCTCGCTCGCCCTCTGCTCCTACATGCAGGAGGACTATGTCGCCGCAGAGCAATGGATCCGGGCGGCCGACGTGCAGATCAATCCGCTCTATCATTTCATCGTCGCGGCCATTCTCGGACAACTTGAAAAGACGGAGGAGGTGGCCCGGGAGCGTCAATGGATCGAGGCCAATGCGATGGGCCTTCTCAAGAATATCCGCCGCGAGGTGGCGATGCGCATCCATCGGCCCGAGGACCAGGCCCACTTCCTGGACGGGTTGGAAAAGGCAGGCCTGACTGTCCGCTAAGTCCGCACAAGCGAGGGGCGATTTCCCGCATTTGCGGGTGCTCACGTCGATAGACGTTACGCGATGCTACATGTGCTCAGCCCCTCTTCATACTAGAAGTCGCAGAGAAAACGCGGTCCAGACGATGAAGAGGACGTACGCATGAACAACTCGCGATCGAATGGCCCACCATCGACTGCCCGGCCGAAGAGGGCGCGGCTGGCATCATTGACATTCCTCGTCGCTCTTGCGGTCTCATCCCCTGCACTGGCCGAGGGCGAGGACGCAAAACAAATTTTGAAGGCGATGTCGGACTACGTCACCAGCCAACAGCACATCCAGTTGCAGTATGACGTCGATATCGAGGTGATCACGCCGCACCTGGAAAAGCTTCAGTTCGCCTCCTCGGGCGATCTGAAACTGAGCCGACCCGACAAACTGCGGGCGACACGGACCGGGGGGTATACGGACGTCGAACTTGTTTTCGACGGAAAGACCGCGACCGTGCTCGGCAAGGACAGCAATACCTTCGCACAACTCGATGCAAGAGGGTCGATCGACCAGATGATCGATCGGCTGAGAACCGAACACTATATTGAATTGCCGGGAGCGGACCTGCTTCTATCCAACCTCTATGACGAACTCGTCGCCGGTGTGATCGAGGCCAAATATATCGGCCACGGTGTAGTGGATGGCGTCGAGTGCGAGCATCTTGCCTTCCGCAATCAGGAGACGGACTGGCAGCTCTGGGTGGAGCGCGGAAGCGCGCCCATCCCGCGGAAGTACGTCATCACCAGCAAGACCCTCGCCGCGGCGCCTCAATATACCTTACGGATCAAGGCATGGGATGCGGAGACGCCGCTCGACGCAAAGGCATTCACCTTTGAACCACCTGCAGGCGCAACGTCTGTCGACGTCACGGCACTGGCCGATATCGGCGAACTGCCGCCCCCGGCAGAAGCGATGAAGGAGCAATGACAATGGATATCCGCAAAACGGCAACGCTCGTGTTCGCAACTGCTGCCGGCGTATTCGCGCTCGTCTGGGACGGGACGATTCCCGCTGGGGCACCAAGCGGATTGATATCGAAGGCGGAGGCAAGGATCGGAAGGCCATTGACGCCCGTCAGCTACGCCGGTGTCGCGCGCCGCACGACACGGCGCGCCGTCTACGCGGGCGCTGCAGCGGCGACCTACTATGCGCCGGCATGCGTACCCGTCCAGGATGCTTCCGGAAACGTCGTCGGGTATCGATGCCCTTAGTCGATGCCTCCTGCCGCCATTCGCTCGTCGGGCGTCGCCGCCATTTGCTGCGCCAAAGGTCTGGTCCGCTGAAGATACACGTGATAGTCGTAAATTACGGCGACCGCCACCGCCAACCCGGGATATCAAGATGACACTTGGGCAGCTTTCAGCTTGCGCGTCTAACAAGAACGGACTTGTGCGCCTATGAAGCACAGGTCCACCGTCCACCCCTCCTTCGGTCATCCTGCGGGACGCGGTTTTGGCGCGCTGGCGGTCGTTGTTCTCGTCACGTCCCTGTTGGCAGCTTGCGCCAGCCGCCCGACGGGCGTGCTTCAACCGGTAGCGGCCTCACCGGCCGCCAGCCAGGTCGAGATGCTGGTTGCGACCACGCGGGATCGATCGGAAAATCCCGGCGAGATGTTCAGCGGCGAGCGTGCGCTGGAGCCCGCCTTCGCCGACATCACCGTATCGGTCCCACCTACAGGTGTGAGAAAGGCCGGCGAAGTCGCCTGGCCGCGCAGGCTTCCGCCCAATCCGTCAACGGATTTCGCAACGGTCAAGGCTGAGCAGGTCGATCGGGCTGCGGCCGAGCGGTGGCTGAGCAATGCCGTGCGCAAGAGCCCGGACCGCAGCGTCCTCGTCTTCATCCACGGCTTCAACAATCATTTCGAGGATGCCGTCTTCCGCTTCGCCCAGATTGTCCACGACTCGGGCGCGCACAGCACCCCGGTACTGGCGACATGGCCGTCGCGCGGCAGCCTGCTTGCCTATGGCTATGATCGGGAGAGCACGAACTATACGCGCAATGCGGTCGAAAGGCTGTTCCAGTATCTGGCGCGCGACCCGGAGGTGAAGGAGGTTTCGATCCTCGCGCATTCGATGGGCAACTGGCTGGCGCTCGAATCCTTGCGCCAGATGGCCATCCGCAACGACGGGCTGCCGGCCAAGTTCAAGAATGTCATGCTGGCGGCGCCCGATGTCGATGTGGACGTCTTTCGGTCGCAGATCGCCGACATGGGAAAGCAACGCCCGCGCTTCACGCTTTTCGTCTCGCGCGACGATCGCGCGCTGGCGGTGTCGCGACGCGTCTGGGGCAATGTCTCGCGGCTCGGCGCGATCGATCCGGAGCAGTCTCCCTATAGGGAAGAACTGGCGGCGAACAACATCACGGTCATCGACCTCACCAAGATCCAGGCGGGCGACAGGCTGCACCACAGCAAATTCGCGGAATCGCCCGAGATCGTCCAACTGATCGGTACACGCCTGTCGGCCGGTCAGACTTTGACCGACAGCCGTCTGGGGCTTGGCGATCACATCGTGGCGGCGACCGCCGGCGCCGCGCATGCGGTCGGGACCACAGCGGGTCTGGTCGTTGCCGCTCCGGCGGCAATCGTCGACCAGAATACCAGGCAAAACTACGCCCACCATGTCGAGGCGCTTGTCGGGCCTGCGGGTCAGGCAGCGGGAACCACAACCGACGCCGCGTGCAACGGCAGAAATGAGGTCAAGGCCGCAAGTTGCACTCGGTAATTGCTTCTAACCATGCGTGTCAAAAAGTGTCTGGTCAAACGAGGGCACTCGGTCATGATGAAGTCAAAGTGAGTCACTGACGGTGCAACAGATCTATCGGGGGAAAAGATGACGTCTCGCCTCATTCGAGCTCTGACATTCGTCGGAAGCCTTCTTGCCGCCGGCGGCGCCATGGCCGCGGATATCCGTTCACCGTTGACGCCGGAGCTTCAAGAGACGACGACCGAGAGCGGTTGGACCTTCTCGTTCGCGCCTTACTTCTGGGCGGCGGGACTGTCGGGCGACGTTGCGCAGTTCGGGCTGCCGGAAGCCCATGTCGACGCTAGCTTCAGCGACATCTTCGACCATCTCGATTTCGGGGCGATGGCGATCGGCGAAGCTCGCTATGGCCCCTACAGCATTTTCGGCGATGTCATGTATACCAAGATTTCCGGTCAGGCCGGCACACCGAGGGGCATTCTTGCAACCGATGTCGAACTGACCTCCGAGACCTTCGCCAGTCTGCTCGGCGCCGGTTACGCGGTCTTCGAGGACAGTTCCGCGCGGCTCGATATCGTCGGTGGCCTGCGCCTGTGGTCGGTCGAAAGCGAGCTCTCCTTCCGCGGCGGCATTCTCGACGGGCGTTCCAGAACGGATGACGCGACCTGGGTGGACGGGTTGGCCGGTTTCCGCGGCACCTACTCGATCACGCCGGAAATCTACCTGACGGGCTGGGGCCTTGTCGGTGCCGGTGGTGCCGACCTCGACTGGGATGTCGCCGCGGCGGTCGGCTACCGGTTCAGCGATACGGTCTCGGCTGTCGCCGGCTACCGCGCCCTCGGGGTGGACTACAGCGACGACGGTTTCGTGTTCGACGTCGTGCAGCAGGGGCCGATCCTGGGTCTGGTGGTGCGGTTTTAAGGGCCGGCGCCGTCGAGCCTTCGTTCCTAATTAGCCGCGCCCGCGTTCAAAGTCGAAGTGGAACGCAGGCCGGTCGGGAGGCGATGCTTTCTTACCGGAGACGTCGTGGCCGGATTACGCAAAATTCGCGAAGAGCAATTCATGGAGCCGCCACTATCGGGGTTGGGTCCTTGCCGCTTCGGCATGGACCGCTTCGATCCGCGTCAAACATATCATTTGGGTGTATGCTGCTCTCGGTGAGCGGCAGCAGTCGGCCCGGCGAGGACGAAAGCTCTCCGTGGTACCCAAAAATGACCAAGCCCAGCCTATTCCGCATCATCCATACGGCGATCATGAACAGGCTGCTTCTGATCGTCATTGCGCTGATGATCGCGTCGCTCTTCAGCGTGCTCCTGATCAGGGGTGGTGGCTTTACAGGCAAGCAGCCGAGCCCGGAGCCGAAACGGGTTTCCGACGGGGCATCACCGGCATTCTGCGAACGAGAAACGGTCGGCAGGAGGAAAGACGCGGAAACGCCGGACAGGCTCCCGCAATCCGCGTCATGCGCGCCGATTAAGTGGCAGGCATCATCGGCGATAGCTGGATGAGGAAACGGCGCGCGGTCCGCCGGCGCCGGGGCCCCCCGGGCCTTTGTTCCGATCTGGCTTTGAAGTGCCACGGTAGACCTTCCGATCAGACGTGCAGCACGCCATCATAAACGATGCCGCTCCTCAGGGCGAACCAAGTCGGTCCCCGGATTCGCGCCGCGGCCGCAGGTTCGCCGCCTTCAGAAAATCGACGAAGGCGCGCAACGCGGCGGGCATCTGCCTCCGGCTGGGGTAATAGAGATGGAAACCGCCATAATACGGGCACCAGTCTTCGAGTACCCTTACGAGCCGATTTTCGGCTATGTGCTTTTCGATCTGATCCTCGAAAGCATAGGCAATGCCGGCGCCGAGTAGGGCGGCTTCGACCATGAGATCCTGGTCGCCGACGACGAGCGGACCGTTCACTTCGACGCTCAACGCAATGCCGCCGCGCTCGAATTCCCATTCATAGAGCCGACCGCTCTCGAAACGCAGTCCGATGCAGGGCAGGTCCTTGAGCTCGTCGGGAGCTCTCGGCCTCGGGTAGCGCTCGAAAACCGACGGCGCTGCGACGATCGCCGAGCGCTGCCGCGATCCAATCGGGACGGCGATCATGTCCTGAGCGATCACTTCGCCGAAGCGTATGCCGGCGTCGAAGCCCTTGGAGACGACATCGACAAGGTCGTCTTCGACGACGATCTCGATGCTGATCCGCGGATAGGCCTCGAGAAATCGTGCGACGACGGGCAGCAGCACCATTTTTGCCGATACGCGTGCCGCATTGAGTCGCAATCGGCCGACCGGTGCGCCGCGCAGATTGTTGAGGTCATCGAGTGCGTCGTCGATGTCGCGAAACGCCGGGGCGACACGGGCGAGCAGGCGCTCGCCGGCTTCTGTCAGGGCAACGCTTCGAGTCGTGCGATTGAAGAGGCGCAGGTCCAGCTTTTCCTCGAGCGCCTTAAGGGCGTGACTGAGGGCCGAGGGGGTACAGCCGATCTCGTCGGCGGCGCGGCGGAAGCTCAGGTGCCGCGCAAGCGCCAGAAACGGCATCAGGTCCGACGGGGATATGTTGCGCATTATTGAGCAGTATTCACTAACCCAAACAAAATCTACCCGATTATCTCAATGGTTCCATCGGCGTACAACCTCCTCGTCCGCCGATGAAATGGGCGGACCGACAAAGGAGACTCACATGCACACTTGGTTCATCACTGGGGCGTCCCGCGGCTTCGGCGCCCTGATTGTGGAGAAGGCACTCGCCAAGGGCGACCAGGTCGTTGCGACCGCACGCAACCCCAAGGCCATCCTTGAGCGTTTCGGCGAGCGGCCCAATCTCTTGGCCGTGCGCCTCGACGTCACCGACGAGGCGCAGGCGCATGCGGCGGTCAGGCAGGCCGTTACCCGTTTCGGCCGCATCGACGTGCTCGTCAACAATGCCGGTTACGGGCTGCTCGGGGCGGTCGAGGAAGCAAGCGGCGCAGAGATCGAAGCGCTCTATCGGACGAATGTCTTCGGTCTTCTCGCCGTTACCCGCGCGGTGCTGCCGCACATGCGTCGACAGCGGTCCGGGCACATCCTCAACTTCTCATCGGTCGGAGGTTACCGGAGCGTTGCGGGATTCGGCGTCTATTGCTCGACGAAGTTCGCCGTCGAAGGTCTGACCGAGGCCCTTGCGGATGAGCTGCGCCCGCTCGGCATCCATGCGACGGCGATTGAACCGGGCTATTTCCGGACCGACTTCCTCGACTCGACCTCGCTTTCGGTGAGCCCGACGCAGATCGTTGACTATGCCGAGACGGCCGGCGCGGTGCGCACGAAGGCGGCTGAGATCAGCCATAACCAGCCGGGCGACCCGGACAAGCTGGCCGAGGTGGTGGTCGCCTTCGTCGATGCGCCGAATCCGCCGGTCCGGCTTCCGCTCGGAAGCGACACGGTCGCGGCGATCGAGGCCAAGCACGCCGCCGATGCCGAGCTTCTCGCTGAGTGGCGCTCGGTCTCCGCTTCGACCGATTTCGCCGCCGCCGCCTGATCGGATCACAAGCCGGGGCGCCGTTTCAATTCGGATGGCGCCCCGCTGGCTTTCCGCTCGGGGCATTTCTTGGCTCCGTTCAGGCTGGCTCCACGCGTCCCGGACGGGTGCCGGCGGGTGCGGCCGGTCGGAAATTTCGCGCCGGCGCGGGGCGGCCGACATGGAAGCCCTGGACCTGGTCGATCCGGAATTGCCGCATCAGCGCCAATTGTTCCTCGGTCTCCACGCCTTCGACCAGGATTTTCGGGCCGCGATTGCGCACGAGACCGATGATGTCCTTGAGCATGGCCTTGCCTCTCGGAGCGTCGCAATCATGCAGGAACGACCGGTCGATCTTCACCGTGTCGAAATCGATCAAACGCAGCCATGACAGGCCGGCGAAGCCGGTACCGAAATCGTCGAGCCAGATACGGATGCCGAGCGTCTTGAGGTCGCTGATACAGCGCAGGATATCCGAATGCATCTCCATGTCGAGGCCTTCGGTGATCTCCAGCGCCAGCCTGCCGCCCGCCACGCCGGTTTCCCCGAGGATGGCTGCAACGGAAGCGGCGAAGCCGGGCGATCTCAGTTGAATGGGCGAGACGTTGACGCTCACGACCGGGACATGATCGTTCACCAGCAGTTCCTGGCAAACCGTCCGCATGGCCCAGCGGCCGAGATCCAGGATGGCGCCGGTCCTCTCGGCAATGGGGATGAACAGGCTTGGAGGCACGGCGGTGCCGTCCAGCATTTTCAGCCGCATCAGCGCCTCGACGGCGTCGACGCGGCCTGACGCGACGTTTCGTATGGGCTGGTAGACGAGCGAAACGAGCTTCTGGTCGATCGCGATCTTCAACAGGGCCGCGATATGCTCGCTCTCGTCGCTGCTCTGAGGATCGTTCGGGTCGAACAGCCGGGTGCAGTTTCGGCCGCTTGCCTTTGCCCCGTAAAGCGCGCGGTCCGCCTCGTGGATGAGCCTCTCGAGCTTCGATCCGGTCTGGCTCCTCGTGAAGGCGGCGCCGACGCTCACGGTGACGATAGACATGCCGTCCCGTCGCTGCTCGTGCGGCAGGGCAAGCGTTTCGACGCCGCATCGAATAGTCTCGGCGAGGTCCGCCGCCTCCTCCCGCGTCCTCAGGCGGGCGAGCACGATGAACTCCTCGCCGCCGTAGCGTCCGATGGAGGCGTTGTACGGCCCGATCGACTCCTTGAGGGCATTGGCGACGAGCACGAGACAGCGGTCGCCCTCCTGATGGCCGTAAAAATCGTTATATCGCTTGAAGAAATCGACGTCGATGAGGATGGCCGCGAAGCTGTCGCCCCGTTTCTGCCAGTCGCTCCAGTAATCTCTGAGCTTTTGGTCGACCGCGCGGCGGTTATCAAGGCCCGTCAGAGAATCGGTGTTGGAGAGACGCAGCAGGGCCTTGCCGCGTTCGGACGCCTCATTCTGCTGGATCCGCGCTTCGAAGGCATTGAGAAAGACCTTGTAGCGCTCCCTGTTGAGTTTCCAGTTCACATAGGAGGTGAAGACGAAGCATGAGACATTAAAGGTGCCGAAGGCGAGCCGATAGGAGGTCTCCGCGGGAGAAAAAGACAGTACCGCGGCAAAGAAAATCAGGAGAATGGCGACGGATGCGAAAAGGGAAAGGCGAAATTGAAAGCTGAAGAACAGGTTGACGCTCATCATGAAGATTGCGCCGAAGACCATGTAGTAGGAGATGCTTTGCACGTCCGCAGTCATCATCGCCGGGTAAAGCCAGCCCGCATAGGCCACGACGAGTGCTGAAGCAGCGGTGCGGTCGATTGCATTTGCGCTCGCGTCGAGACGAGCTTGCATTTCGAGCACGATGAGCGCGACGAAGCCGATCGCGAAGCGTGCCGCGATCGTCAAATGCGCAACGTCCGGAACCAACAGAACGTCGGTTATCGAAAACAGCAGATACACTGCGACTGCAGTCCAGAAGCCGTGCCGCGTCGCCAGCTTTCGTGCGGCCGCGCCTTCTTCCTGGTAGCGCGCGCGCAGCTCGTCCGAAGCCGGTCTCGGCGGCTCGCTGTGGAGGTCAATCTCAACTACGTCGGCCAACGTGTGCCTCATGCACCGATCCATTTTTGCGTCTTCTTGTAGAGCCCGAGTTGTCTCTTCCACAAGCGTAATGAAACGTCCCGTAACTGCCTCTTGGGCGGGCAACTACTGAGGACATGCAGCATTATTCGGCACATTAGTACATGTCGATTAAGTTTTGCTGAATTGCAAAAGATCAATTACGCGCGTCCTGGTGTAGCGAAATAGGTCAGTCGAACGGCTGTTAACCATATTATTTGAAAACTTGGAGGGAGGATTGGCACGCAACGTCCTCCTGCGCATATTGTTAATGATCTATTAACAGATGAGTCTCGCGTGACCCAAAATCAGATTGTTTTCGACGGCGAAAGCCTTATCACCCCCATTGCCATCTCAACCGAGCTTTCATCGCCTAAGACCGATCGCCACGACGACCAGTTGGCGACGGGCAGAGCCGAACTCGCTCTTGCGCTCATGATCGCTCAGCAACAGGTCGAGCAGGGCCGGGAGCCGGCTGCGATCATCCATCATCTCATCGGGGCGCTTCACGAGATGCGGCGCCGGTTTGACGCAAGCGTCTGGCAAGCGCTGATCCCGATTGTACAGAACCACCCGCTGTCTCATTTCTTTCATCAGGATCCGTTCACGCGCTGGTCTTTCGAGAAACCGCGCGGCTATTCCGGCGACGCGCAGCTGATCGACTTCATCTATGGTCATCCCAGCGTCTCCAAGGAAATCGCAAACGCGTCTCCACTGGGGCGCGCACTTTATGATTACACCAAGGACGCGCCGTCGTCGGTCGCAGTCAGGGAGCGTCGCGATCTCCTGACGCGGTATGTTGATACAATTGCGGCCGAACGGGGCCCTGAAACGGAAATCCTGACGATCGCGGCCGGACATCTGCGCGAGGCCGACAGCTCCGTCGCGCTCAAGGAGCAGCGGATAAAACGCTGGATTGCGCTCGATCAGGATCCTTTGAGCGTCGGCTTGATCGCGCGCGACTTCCGGGGAACCTGCGTCGAGGCGATCGACGGTTCCGTCCGCGGTCTTCTTGGCAAGGGCTACAATCTGGGTCAATTCGATTTCATCTACGCCGCCGGACTTTACGACTATCTTGCCGACAAGGTGGCGGTGAAGCTCACGAAGAGATGCCTGCAAATGCTGAAGCCCAATGGGGTCTTCCTCTTTGCCAATTTCGCGCAGGACATCAGCGACGATGGCTACATGGAAACGTTTATGAACTGGGCCTTGTTGCTGCGTTCGGAGGCGGACATGTGGAGAATTATCAATGCGAGCGTCGACCGTAACGCGGTCGATGCGCAGTTGGTGTTCGGCGCCAACCGAAACATCGTCTACGGCATTATCCAGAAGCGCGCGTAAACGGTGAGCTGCATGTTTCCTTAAATCGTATCCGATTCTAGGATAACGACATGCAGCACTCTTATAGTGCTACAGCGACCGTTGCGCGTCTGACAGGACGCGGCGCTGTAGGTTCGCCGCGGCGGTTTCCGTATGCCTGCCGCGGCCGCAAGCGCAGCGTCCATTCCAAACATGGACGTCAATGCTTCAGCCGTGAGCCTTTGCAGCCGTAGAGGGTAGGTCCGGCATGCAGGCGCGCCCATGCGCCGCCGGGCAGCGAAGGCTCCAGCGGCAATAGCGACGTCACCGTCAGGAAGCGGGCTGAGGGAGAGCTTCCGGTCGGTACGAAGGAGATCGGCCGCTGGAACGCTCGATCGTCCGGTTCCTCTTCTTCCGCGCCCCTGGCAGTCGCCGTCAGGCGCCACAAGACCTCCCGCGCCCTCGCTTTGCAGCGAATATGATCCGGATCGTCGGAGGAGATGTCCTCGAAGCTCGAGAACACGGCTATGGCGGCGTCTTTCCGCCCCGCAGCGAGAAGTGCGACGGCCAGCTTGTATCGCACGAGGCCGCGATGCGGGTAGCGGGTAAGGAGGCTTTCGAAGGTCTTGCTCGCCTCGCAATAGCAGGCTTGCGCCACTTGCGAGTCTCCGAGTCGATGCCGAACGTCATCGGCATCCGGCGCGATCGACAGCAGACCGCGATAAAGATGCTCCGCCTCCGCATGGTCACTCTTGTCGCTGCAGAGCAGCGCGAGCCCACGCCGCGCCTGAACATGCCCAGGCATGGTACGGATCACCTGTCGATATCCGGCCTCCGCCTCATCGATTCTGCCTTGCGTATGTAGCGCCACCGCGCGTTCGAACACGATATCGATGCTGCGCCGGTTCAGCATGTCGTGCAGGTTTCGGCCCGTCCTGGTTCTGACGAGGACGCTGTGGATGCGCCGCCCGAAAGGATTTACCTTCTCCCCTTCATCGGCGTTCTCCACCCGGGCGAACGGCCCGTCGGGGAAGGCGCCGAGCAACCGCTCCAGCCGGGCTGGAGTGGGGCTGCAGCAATCGAACCGGATGCTCGTCCAGTTTTCGGTCGCGATGAAGCCGGCGAATGCATCCGCCGCATCGTCTTCCAGGCCCGGCACGCAGAGGAAACCGCCATGACCGATGCCGTGGTTGCCGATCATCAGGATCTCGTCGCAGAAGAGTCCTGTTCCCTGATCCTGATAGGTCGCCACCTCAAGCGGCAGGAAAGCCTGGTAGTGCCCGCCGGTCTGCTGCTGCCTCAAGGCGAGGATGAACCATCGCTCTTTGCACGGCAGGTATTGTTTCAGCCAGGCCCAGGACAGGAAAGGATGAGACTCGGGGTCTGAGAGATATATTCCGTTCCAGTTGTCACGGATCGCTTCAAAATCTTTAGTGTATTCGATGACTTCTACTATCATTTTCGCCTCTCCGAGGCTGTACGCAGTAAGAACAAAAAAATATTGCGATTAAATGCTTCTAAAAATAAGGTCGGGGCTAAAGCGTCAATAGCTCTTATGTATTATGTGCCGCGCTCGCGCGAAGAGCCTTGAATTGATACGCCCCATAATTGAATATTAGCAGGTCTTGGCGCGGGATGCGAGCGGAAACAGCATAGGCTCGCTCTCGTCTTTGCCTTCCGCGTCGGAACGAACTGGATTCAAACGGCCTATTTGGAGCTTTCGCTCCGAAGCGCGTCGCCGCCCAAATCGATCCAAGATTGTCGACGTGCTCGGTTCCATCCGGCCCTAGATCGAACGCTCGTCGAAGTTGGGCCGCGAGCGAATGAAGGCCCAGAGACGCTTGCTGATATCGGCAATCTCGCGGATTGCGTTGTCGAGGCGCTCCAGCTCGCGGGCATCGACCTGCTCGACCTTGCCGTAGCGCACGTCCTTTTCGCCTTCGACCAGCCGCATCATCTGCGTGCTCGAAATCTCCCCCTGCTCATCGAAGGAGTAGATGCAATGATTGTACTTATTTCTGACCTTTGCTTGCAGTTTGAGCCGTTCCGTGATCGCAAGTACCTCGTCGCGAGTCTCGGCGGGCGTCGTCGGGAGCTTCGCCAGACGCTCGGTCAAATCGATGCGCGCGCGCGTGGTGTTCAGCGTCAGGAAGACGATGATCGCCGATTCCTTCTCCACCTTCAGAAGGTGGGCGATGACATAGATCAGAAGGCTTTCCGTATTGGTCCAGACATAGTTCAGGCGACCAACGAGCAAAAGCACATCGTGTGTAGCCGCCATGGCGATCTCCAAGCGGTCCTGAGGGGCAGCGCCAGGACTGGTCTTCGCTTCTTCATCGTTCCATAAAGGCGCGCGCCATGCTGTCCCGGATCGGTTTCGTCAGGTAGTCGAAGAAGGTTCGTTCGGCCGTTTGGATGAGGATCTCGGCGGGCATTCCCGGAGTTGGCGCGAAGCCTGGAATTCGCGTGAGTTCACTTACGGGCAGATTGACCCTGGCGAGATAGATGTCCTGTGCCCCGTTGTTTGCGGGATCCGGCAACGAGTCGGCAGAAACATAGTAGACCTCCCCGTTTAGGACCGGCGTCGTCCGTTGGTTCAGCGCCGTAAGCCTGACGGTCGCCTTCTGGCCGATCTTGACGCTGTCGATCTCGGTGCGCAGCACCTGCGCCTCGATGATGAGAGGGACGTCCGACGGCAGGATCTCCATAATGGGCTTGCCGCTTTCGATGACGCCGCCGGGCGTGTGATAGTAGAGCCGGACGACCGTGCCGCTAACCGGCGCGTTTATCGTCGCGCGACGCAGCACGCTCGCCGCACCTCTCAACTGCTCGCGGACCGTGTCCAGTTCGGCCTCCACCTTCTGCAATTCTTCAAGCGCGCCCTCACGATAGGTTTCCTCAGTTTGCCGGACCTGTTGCTCCTGCTTCAGGATCTGGGCGCCCGTCTCCGAAATCTCAGCCATCAGTCTCCCGATCTGGCCATCGGCGTCGGCGATCGCCCGCTGGATCGACTTGATCTCCGTTCTGCGGATCAAGTTCTTTTCGAGGAGAGACTTCTTGCCGGTCAGCTCCTCCTCGAGGAGGGCGTGCTGCCGGCGAACGGCTTCGAGTTGGCGCTGGTAGCCTTCGGCGCGGAACCGAAAGCCCTCGATGTTCTGTCTGAACAGCCCGACTTCGCTCTCCAGCTTGCTTTTCCAGGCCTCAAAATTGAGTTCCTGGCTCTCGATAATCGGGACGAGCTCCGGATCATCGAGATGGGCGGCAAGAATGTCCGGCAGGGCAATCTGGTCGCGACCCTGAACCTGGGCCGTGAGGCGGGCGACGATCGCCTCAAGGCGGGCGCGCCGCAGAAACAGCTGACGTTCATTGGCGAGCGCTGCCGTCTCGTCCAACCGGACGAGCGGCTGGTCGGCGTTTACGTGGTCGCCTTCGCTCACCAGGATGTCCTCGATGATCCCTCCTTCAAGGTGTTGGATGATCTTGTTCTGGCCGGTGGCGACGAAGCTTCCCTGCGCTATGACGGCTGCTGCCAGCGGCGCCGTGAATGCCCACAGGCCGAAGCCCCCGAACGTGATGGCCATGAGCACCAGCCCGGCGATGGTCTGCCTCCAGATCGACCGCGGAACCTCTGCATACCATTGGAGGTCGTAAACTTTGACTGTGTCTGTCATGGTCGCCTACGTAAGCTGATTGTGGTCGAGCGGATTGCCCTCGAGATTCATGCCGCGCGCGGAGAGGGCCTTCAGGACGTCCTGGCGCATGCCGAAAAGGGCCACGGTGCCGTTCACCAGGAGCAGGACCTTGTCAACGCTGTTGAGGAGGGCGGGCCGCTGGGTAATGGTAATGACGGTGATTTTCTGCTGCCTGGCATGGGCAAGCGCGCGCGTCAGCGCGGTCTCGCCGGCGCTGTCGAGATTGGAATTGGGCTCGTCGAGCACCACCATGCGCGGGTTGCCGAAAAAAGCCCGGGCGAGCGCGACGCGCTGCTTTTGCCCGCCGGAGAGCGGCGATCCGTCGGCCGCGACGAAGGTCTCGTATCCGTGCGGCAGCAGGGCGATCATGTCGTGCACGTCGGCAAGCTTGGCGGCGGCATAGATGTCGGCGTCGCTGGCGTCCTCCTGCATCCGAGCGATATTGGCCTTGATCGTTCCCGGAAAGAGCTGAACGTCCTGCGGGAGGTAGCCGATATTTTCGCCGAACTGACGCTGATCCCAGTTCCGCAGGTCCATGAGATCGAGCCGGACATTGCCGGAAGTGGGCAGGATGGAGCCGACGAGCATCTTGCCGAGCGTCGTCTTGCCCGCGCCGGAACTGCCGATGACGGCAAGGGAGTCGCCGGGGCTGAGCGAGAAGGTCACTCCGTTGAGGACGACACGCTTGGTGCCCTGCGGGACGAAAAGCAGCCGCTCGACGTCGAGACGTCCCTCGGGACGGGGCAGTTTCAGTCGCTCGAAATTGAGCGGCGAGCTCTGAAGCAGCGAAGCGATGCGCGAATAGGCGGCGCGCGACTGGATGACCTGGTGCCAGCCTTCGATCGCTCCCTCGATCGGGCCGAGCGCCCGGCCGGCGACGATCGATGCGGCAATGACCATCCCGCCCGTTAGCTTGCCATCGAGCGCGAGATGAGCTCCCCAGCCGAGCATCATGACCTGGGTTAGCAGCCGTACGGCCTTTGAGAGCGAGGCAAGGGCTATGTTGCGGTCCTGCGCCGTGACTTGGGCCTTGAGCGAGCCCGCCATGTCCTTGCCCCAGATGCGCACAGCTTCCGGGATCATCGCCAGCGCATTGATGATCTGCGAATTGCGCGACATCGAGTCGAGGTGGAGGTTCGCCTTGCTCTGGAATGTGTTGGCCTCTCCAAAGGGGGCCGCCGTCGCCTTCTGGTTCAACAAGGTGACGATGAGCAGGAGCAGGGCCGAGGCGATGACGATCGAGCCGAGATGCGGGTGGATCAGGAAGACCGCCAGGACGAAGAACGGCGCGATCGGAGCATCGAGGAAGGAAAGCAGGGTGCTCGACACCAGAAAGGAGCGAAGCTGCTGCAGGTCTCCAAGCGTCTGATATTCCCGCCCGTTGCTGTGCAGCGAGGCTCGGGCGGCCGCGCTGAGGATCGGCGCACCCAACTGGGCGGCAACCTCGACTGCCGTCCGCATGAGGATCATGCGGCGAATTCCGTCGAAAACGGCCTGCAGAATCACCGCACCAACGATCAGCACGGTGAGCATGACCAGCGTGTCGATCGAGCGGCTGGTAAGCACCCGGTCCGATATCTGAAACAGATAGATCGGTATTGCGAGCACGAGCACGTTGGTGGCGAGCGTGAACAGCATCACCACCATCAGGTTCTGCTTGATCGCCCGCAGACCTGCCTTAAGGCTGGCGGAAAAATCGACCGGGCCGAGGCGCTTATGGAAAACGCCTCCGCCTCCGCCATTGCCACCGCCACCTCCCCCGCCCGAGGAGCCGCCTTTGTCGGGAGATCTAGGCTCAGCCTTGATCGGGCCACGGTCGCCGTCGATCACGACCATCCCCGGTATGGAGGACTTATCCTTGAGTTCGGACCTTGGCTCGATGCTCGGCTTTTCGAAGCGTGGTTCGGGCCGGACCTCCTGGACGGGCAGACGCTGCTCGGCACTGCCGCCTCGCGGGCCGGGCACGATTTCGGCGGTGTTCGCGTTATCGGCCTTTAGCGCGGGCGTCCTTGTCTGTTGCATGACCTCCGCCATCGCCGTCGCGCTCCGTTCGGACGCAGGCGGTGCGGCCGTATCTGCACGATCTGTTTCCTGGCGAATTCTTGCGGCCGCCGCGCCGCGAAGCTGATCAACCACCTTGTCGAACTCCTTGACACTGTGATCCAAGACATTTTCCGTGCGGTCGATTCTGCGGAGCAGTTGCTGGCAGGCAGCATCCGCGGCCGGGGTCTGCGGGGAGAACTCCGCCTCGTCCGCAGCCTCGTCGCCGTCGGTTGCGAATTGCTCCCAGGGCGGATCGCGGTGGTCGGTCATCATCTCCTCCCGCGCTCCCATCAGGCGAGCATGCTATGCATGGGGTCGGCATTCGCCGTATCGATTGCAGGCGGTGCGTGATCCGGCGGCTGCGGGCCCGGGTCGGGGGCCATCATGTCCTCACCGAGAAAAGCCACCGCTTCGTTGACGAGCGCATCGGGATCCTGACCACCGAGATAAGGTTCGGTTTTGATCAGTTCGGCCTGGATCAGGATTTCGTCCGAGTAGGCCTGGCCGCCCGTGTAGATGGTCCCGCCGGCGTCGACATCGACGATGCCGGCGTAGTTGACCAATGCGTTCGAACCTGTCGAAATCGTCCAGTCTGCCTCCGGATGGGCCGCAAGCTTGCTCATCGCCAGCGCGACCGCGTCGCTATCGCCCAGAATGTTGGTTTGCTTGACGTAGTTGAGGTTGATCAGGTCGCCTGAAATATAAAGCACCCTCAGCCCGCTCATGCCGGCGAAGGCGCCATCCTGCAGCACATCGTCCGGGAGCGATTTTTTTCCGCTTGCGAGGTCGCCGAAAGCGTCGAGGTAGGATTTCGGCATCGGCTTGACGGAGGTCGCGCCACCGGCTTCAACGACGCCCGCTTCGTTCCAGAGCAGGTTTCCATCGGTGGAGGCCGAACCTTTGCCGCTGGTGCCGAAACCTTCGACGGCGCCGACAAGATCGTTGTCCAGCAGGATGTTCAACTGCTGAATGATGTTGGCGTCGTAGACATTTCCACCGATGAAGATGAGATCGTAGTAATGTCCGAGCTCCGCGAGCGAGACATTGTTGATCGCGGTGTTATTGCCGGTGATGATCGAAGCCGTCGCGCCAGCGGACGCCAGGATGGCCGTGTCCTCATCGGTCATGAAGGTGAACTGCTCGAACCAGTTCATGATCAAGAGGTCGCCCTTGATCTCGGTGACGGCCCAAACGGCGGGGAAGCCGCCGGGTCCGGCCTGCTCTGCGTTGCCGGGGTCGGGATCGAGATGCTTGAACATCGCGATGTTGAAAGCCTCGGTCGGCTTGCCCGGGTCGAGGTTCCAGCCATTGAGAGCGGGGCTCAAGAGATCGTTGTCGCAGAGGACGTTTATCTGCACGATCGCATTGAGCTCGACATGGTCGCCGGCAACGGCGAGCACATGCGACTGTAGCCAGTTGCTCGTCAGCTGGACGGAATTGACCAGCGTGTTGCCGCCGGCTTCCAGTTCGACCGATGCCTCGATCGAGACATGACCCTCGCCTGCCTTGAAGTTACCGCTGGCGTGATTGGAGGTCGCCGGCTTGTCCTCCGGCGTTTCCTCCGGTGGCGGCAGGTAGTCCTCGAGACGCGGTGCGTCCTCTACGAGCTCTCCGTTGACGAAGCTTCCTTCGAGCGTATCGGATTTCACCACGACGGTATCTTCTTCTCCGTCACTTTCCGCAGAGAAGGCATCAAGCTCTCGCGCCACAGTGGTGACGAAGGTGGCGATTTCTTCGGGAGAGCCGGGAATCTCTTCGGCGCCGATCGGAGAGATCTGCCGTGCCGCTTCGACGAGACCGTTCATGAGCGCGGTGTTGTCGAGCTGAGGATCGAATCGCAACCCATGACCGCCAAGGCTGACGGCATCATTGTCTGAGAGCCATATCTGTTGAGAAGCGTACACGGCCGTCGATCCGGGCGGATCGATGTGAAATTCGGGCGTGCCGGCTGATGATGAGGCGGCCCATCCGTGCCGGCTATCGAGCTCGCGAGCGTCGATGCCGTCAGCCTCGCGCGAAACCGGTATTTCGGGTGGGCGAAGGCCGGGATACAGCCTCGGGTTCAACTCGACCAGATCCGGCTCGGCTGGTCGGTAGGGAATACGGGGGTCGAAGTCCTTGAGCTCATAGGGTGCCTTCACCGTGACCGGCACGGAAGGGAGCTCCGGCGGCTCGTCCTGCGCTTTCTGGAGGGCCTTGAATTCTTCGTAGGCGTCACGCAGACGAATTTCTTCAAGAGCGATTGCGAAGAGGCCGATGAAGTGGGAGATCGCCTCGGTCGTCTTGTCGAAATACAGGGTCATTGTCAGCCCCCTTTTTTATTTCAGTGCTGTGGGACTGCGCGGGGCGAACCCGCGCAGTCCCTTTCAATGCCCGATTCCGAAAAATGCGGATCGGTGACGTCGCTTTACGGTCAGGCGTCGTCGTCCTCGCCAACCGTCGTGCTGCTGTAGTTGCCGCCGACGACCGTCATGTCGATGGTATTGCCCTGCAGATTGGCGCCGAGCACGATCTGCTGGTTGAAGGCGTTGGTGTCGATCACCGCATCGGCCGTTGCCGAGGAGATTCCTTCGAGGAAACTATCGTCTCCATTGTAGGAACCCCACGTGCCGCCGGCTCCGCCAGCTCCGCCAGCCCCGGTCGTCGCGATGCCGCCAGCTCCACCAGCGCCGCCAGCTCCACCCGTGGCATCACCGGCTACGCCGCCACCGGCCCAGGTGTCGCCTGCCCATGCACCCGTGAGGGCAAGGCCGCCATCGCCGTCGCCGCCGGTCGCAGCTCCGCCGGTCCCGACGCCGCCACCTGCAGCACCGGTGCTTCCGCCGTTCGCGGTAGCTGAGCCACCGCCACCACCACCGCCGCCGTTACCGGCACCGAGGCCGATGCCTGCACCTACGCCAACGCCTGCGCCCAGCGCGTCGCCGCCGTCACCTGCATCGCCCGAGCTGCCACCATTGGCGTTGCCGGTCCTGCCAACGGCGATGCTGTTGCCGCCATCGTTGTCGCCGCCATCGCCGCCGAAGTTCAGGATCGGAATCGAGAAGTCGCCGGTATCGGCACCGTCGCCGCCGTTACCGGCATCGCTAGCGTTCGCGTCGTCGCTTTCGACGTCACCCGTCTCGCCGCCGTTGCCGGCTGTGCTGTTGCCACCGTCGCCACCGGCTGCCGCGCCGACGCCGAGGCCAACACCGAGGCCGAGTCCGACGCCGAGGCCAGCACCGCCGTTACCGCCGTTGCCAGCGGTAGCCGTACCGCCGTTGGCGCTACCGCTCGTGCCGCCCGTACCGACGCCGACGCTTGCCGCGATGCCGCCGAGGCCATCGCCGCCGGCAGCAGAGCCATTGTTGATGGCGTCGCTGCCGATCGCCTTACCACCACCGGCGAAGCCACCAAGTGCGTTGCCACCGTCGCCGCCATTGCCGCCGTCGGCATCGGCATCGTCGCCACCCGAGCCGCCGTCGCCGCCGGCGTCGATGCCGTCGTCAGACGTGGCGGAGCCGGCATTGGCGTTGCCGTTCTGGTTCAGGACGCCACTGTTCGAAACGTCGTGCAGATGGTCGTCATCCGACATGATGGCGGATTGGCTGAAGACGTTACCAACGTCGTTGCCGGAGCCATTAAGCGAGTCGTTCAAGATGTCCTTGAAGCTGACGCTCGCCATGCCGTGAATGGTCGAATTGTCGACATCCACAAAATCATCGTCCGTCGGCTCCCACCCCGAGAGGTCAAGATCGACATCTACGTCCACATCGACATCGGTCTTGCTTTCGACGTCGACCTTCGTCTCGTTCTTGTTGAGGTTCGCGTTAAGGTTGGCGTTGCCGTTATGGTTGGCATTGCCGTTCCCGTTCAGGTTGGCGTTGCCGTTCCCGTTCAGGTTGGCGTTGCCGTTCCCGTTCAGGTTCCCGTTGCCGTTGGCGTTCGCGTTTCCATTGGCATTGCCATTGCCGTTCAGATTGCCGTTGAGGTTATAGGACTCGCTGGACTGCGTCTGGTCTTGCCCCTGATCCTGCCCTTGGTCCTGCCCCTGGTCCTGATCCTGCTTCTGCTTCTGAAGTTCGAGCTGAGCTTGAAGCTCGTGCTGGCTCTGGTCCTGATCTTGATCTTGGCTTTGGTTGTCCCACGGCCACAGGAAATGTTTATCCTTGCTCATAGAGATGTCCTCAAGTTGAGGCCGCGACAGCCGAACCGCCTTTTTCTCTCACGCGGTTTGGGGCCATGCGGTCTGGTGGGTGAAATGAACAAAGTATTTCAATGAAATTTGGATCGCGGGGGCGGCCTGGCGCAGCCCGGATCTCGCACACAGATTGTCGCGGTAGCAGCAGTCCTCCCCTGTTTGGAGCAGTCGGGCCTCGCCTCCATTGCGCGTCCGGCGCAATCCTGGTCCTCCCGGACCCGAGCCTCCCTGCTCGTTCATTTGCCTGGGCAGTCTGGTTGCAACCTGCACAAATTGTAAGCTGCCTGTTCGGATTAGCTCGCAGGGCAGCTGCGGGATTTTTACCTCACCTCAGGGTTGATTGCGGAAGAGAGAGTCATAGGAGGGAAACCATGCGAGTCGTTTTGTGGACGCTACCACTTTCGAGGTACTTGCCGCGGCCGATCTTCAAGGCCAAAGCTACTCCAATCGGAAGAAACCTGTCGGAAGTGGACATGAGTGATCCTGACGGAGGTGTCGGCAACGACAACCAGCGCCTATGAAGAGATTTCACGAGATACTTCTCTTGATCGGACAGTTGAACTACACGTGGACCAACACGGAAAGTCTGCTCATCTACCTGATTGCCGGCCTTGCGAATGTGGACAAGGAAACTGCGGTCATCATTTTCCTGACGCTGAATACGACACGCGCCCGCATCGAGCTCGTAGAGCGGCTCGCCAAGATGGCCAAGACGCCGCCCGAGCGCCGACAGGAGATTCTGGCCGTGACTCAGCAGCTTGGTAAACGGGCAAAGCTCAGGAACAAGTACAGCCACTGCGTCTATTCGTTCGATGAGACCGGTGACCAGGCAAGCACGCAGCTGATGGCCATCTTCGACAGCAAGGACACCATCAGGTATGGCAAGATCGAACAGATCGACGATGTGGAGGTGGCGAGGATCAACGAGGCGATCGACCAAATCATGAAGATCAACAGGGCGATCTGGAGTATCGTCGAGAGACACTCGTTTCCGCGCTGAGCGAATTCAGGGCAGCCGGGCTATTTTCTGGATCTATCGGAAAGATTTAACGGCGCGTTCGGACAGGCCCCAGCTCTCGTCACGAAGGATGTGGTAAGAGGGAGCCAGCACCGAAACCCTTTCATCTTTTATAGGGATTTTTGGGGCGCTGGCTCTCTTAACAGTTCAGATGAACTTCTCGTTCAACCGAAGGGTTCCGATTTCCATATTTTACTTTTCAATATACTTGGCGGCATCTGCCTAAATTACTACGTGTTTGAATACTTAGTCATACGCTTAGTCATATGTGCGCAATATAGATACTTCCGGATACGCTGGACATTGCCCGGAGACGCACAAAAGCCTGTGCGACGATCGGAGTGTGATCCGGAATGCGACGGAGCGAAAGCTATCAATTGTAGTTAGGACTCACGGCGCTCGCCCTGCGGCTGCGACCATCACCGCTCGAAGCGCATGCGTCGAGGCAGGAGACGGCGCGCCGACCCCCCAGCTCGTGCGCTGGTGCGTCGTCAGGTCAATCGGCCTTCCGCGTTAACGCAATGGTAATATTTGGAGATTTACGGGCTTTCCCGCTCGCGCATCGCCAGCCGCCGTTGCAGCCACGAAAGAAGGCGCCCGGCAAGCGATCGGAACGCCCTTCGGCCGATGGAGCGTGATCCGGCGCCGGAGCACCTGTGGCAGTAATTCGTTGTGAGTACGGTTGTGGATGCATGACCCGGCGGGCGAGCCGTCGCAGGGCCCCATCCAACGACGGAGGTTGGCGGGACCGGCCGCGATTGCGCGCTCTTCCCGTCTGCCGGTGACGCCACATTTACCCGTCAAAAGCAAAGGATCGCCGCTGGAAGCGAGAAGATAGCGGGATTGCCTTTGGCCTAGCGCCTGTATTTCCGCCAATTAGCCCAAAAATGGTTCACTTTCGAACGATTTAGACGAGAATGTGGCACTCATCTAGCCCTTTTGGGTGGTTTGCGATCCCCCATATTTACGATAGATTAGTCATTACGAATTTTTCCTTAACGGTAAATTCGTTTTTTTAACCGAATAAATTTTCAAGCACTGGGCCCTCCCCACGGGTCAGAAACCCGCAGAAATATGGGGGTCTAAGGAGGGGTAAATGTATCGTACGAGCTCGAGTCTGAGCAACTTTGAAGATAACAACAAGGTATTGCAGAAGAAAAGTAAGATCCTGATGCTCGCCAAGACCGACCTGTTCGCCGAATGCCTGACGCAGGCGATCAGTGCGCGTTTTCAAGATCAGGAAGTCGTGAGCCTTTCCGATGCCGACGGCCTTTTGGACGGGAATCTCGTGGACCTAAGCCTGGTCATGCTCTATCGCATGCCCACGGCGGCATTTCCATCGATCATCAGGATGATCCGTGAGTTTCATCCGAAGGCGGCGATCGGTCTGGTCGTAGAGGATGCGGACGATCTCGACTCGTCGATCGCCGGGTTCGTTGACGAGGGACTGATTCACGGCGTCCTGCCGCGCAATCTCCATCTCGACGTCTGCCTGACGGTTATCGACCTCCTCATGAAGGGGGGAGAGCATTTTCCCGCCGCACTGCTCAGGCGTTTGGCGCCACAAGGACTCGCTGCCGGTGGTCTTGTCGCGCAACAGGAGGCGGTTTGTGAAAGCATCGATCTGGAAAGCGGCGCCGGCATCGGCAAAGGCGTACTGACGGCGCGCGAGATTCAGATTCTCGATCTCATCTGCATGGGTACGCAGAACAAGATCATCGCCGATCGGCTCGGCCTCTCCGAGAACACCGTCAAGGTGCATGTTCGCAACATCTACAAGAAGATGAACGTGCGCAATCGGACGGAGGCGGCGTCGCGCTACTTCAGAAGCGAAGCGGATCTCGGCTCGCTCCGCATGCCCTCGCGTTGGCGCAACTGACGCGCCGCCTTTTTGCATGCGCAGCGCCGAGATTATCATCTTGAAGGCTACTCACGGCGCCGCACGAAGTGACGTGCGGCGCCGTGAGGCTGTATTGCGGCGGCCGTCTATTCGGCAGCCTGCGGATTCTTGAGGGTGCCACGGCGGATCTGATCGGCTTCGATCGATTCGAACAGCGCGCGGAAGTTGCCTTCGCCGAAGCCCTCGTCGCCTTTGCGCTGGATGAATTCGAAGAAGATCGGCCCGATGACGGTGCGGGAGAAGATCTGCAGCAGGATCTTCGTCATGCCGCCGTTCACCACGCCCTCGCCGTCGATCAGGATACCGTGCTCCTTCATCCGTTCGACCGGTTCCTCGTGGCCGTGGACGCGCTCGTGCGACATTTCGTAGTAGGTCTCCGGCGGTCCCGGCATGAATTTGAGGCCGTTCTCGGCCAGCTTGTCGACGGCGTCGTAGATCGCCTCGGTGCCGACGGCGATGTGCTGGATGCCTTCGCCCTTGTACTTCTTCAGATATTCCTCGATCTGGCTGGTGTCGTCCTTCGACTCGTTCAAGGGAATCCGGATCTTGCCGCAGGGCGAGGTGATCGCGCGGCTGACGAGGCCGGTGATGCGACCGTCGATGTCGAAGTAGTGGATCTGCTTGAAATTGAACAGCTCGCGATAGAAGGCCCACCACTTGTCCATATTGCCGCGATAGACGTTGTGGGTCAGGTGGTCGAGATAATAGAAACCGACGCCGGCCGGCTTCGGATCACGCTCGCCCAGCCATTCGAACTCGGCTTCGTAGGCGGAGCCCTTTTCGCCGTAGGTTTCCACGAAGTAGAGAAGCGAGCCGCCAATGCCGACGATTGCAGGCACGTCGAGGCTCTTGTCATTGCCGGCATAGGGCTCGGCACCTTTCGCAACGGCGTGCTCGAAGGCATGCTTCGCGTCGACGACACGCCAGGCCATCGACGGGGCGCAGGGCCCGTGCTTGTCGACGAAGCGCATGGCATGCGAGCCAGGCTCCGCGTTCAGGATGTAGTTGATGTCGCCCTGACGCCATACGGTGATGTTCTTCGTCCTGTGCCTGGCAACCGGCGTGTAGCCCATACGACTGAAGAGGTCCTTGAGCTTCTCCGGTTCCGGGTGGGCGAATTCGACGAACTCGAATCCGTCCGTTCCGGCGGGATTGTCCGCCGAGATATTTGCAGGCGGTGCGTCGTGCGGGAACGGGCCCATCGGAAGTCTCCTCTTATCCTCCAAACTCCGTTGAAGTATGGCGCAAACCCGATGCATGATGCTTGTATTCTTGCATCAATTGACGAGAATGATGCATGAAATATGCGGAAGATGACACGGGGACGCATGAATGGAGCAGCTTGACGGATTCGACCTCAAGATCCTCAGCGAATTGCAGCGTGATGGACACCTGACCAACAACGAATTGTCCGAGCGGATCGCGCTCTCACCCTCCCAATGCTCGCGGCGGCGCACCCGGCTGGAGGCGGAAGGCTATATCACCGGCTATCAGGCGCAGATCGACCGCCAGAAGCTGGGGCTCGATCTTATGGTGGTGATTTCAGTGACGCTCGCCACGCACAACCGCGACAATGCCAAGCGTTTCGCGAAGCTCGTCTCCAGCCTGCCGGAGGTGCTGGAAGCCTATGCGCTGACCGGCGAGATGGACTATCACCTGCGCGTGGTGACTCCCGACCTTGCCGGGCTGTCGCATTTCGTGAACGACGTGCTCTTGCCGCACGACAGCGTCCAGCACGTGAAGACTTCGATCGTGCTCGAAACGCTCAAGAGTTTCGAAGGGCTACCGATACCGGAGCGAATGAAGGGTTAGCGATTACTGACGTGCGACCGATTTCTTCATCGCCCGTTCCACAGCGCGCAGGCCTGTGGCGAGCGCTTCCATATCGTCCGCGCCGAGGGTGGAAAGCAGTTCCGCCTGATAACGACTCGCGAGTTTCGTCAATTCCTTATAGGCCTGCTCACCTGCCGGCATCAGCGCCAAGTGCTCGAAGCGGCGATCGCGGCCATCCTCCTCGCGCTTGAGCCATCGGCGCTGCTCGAGGCTGAAGACGGCGCGGCTCACCTTCGTCTTGTGCATGGAGGAATGTGCGCCGATCTCGGTTGCCGTCATGCTACGGCCCGAACTGCCGAGCGCGGCGAGCGTTCGCCATTCGGGACGGGTGAGCTGAAAGCGCGCCTTGTATTGCGCGGCGAAGCGCAGCGCCACGAATTCCGCCGCGCGGTTCAGCCGATAGGGCAGGAATGTCTCCAATTCGAACCCGTTCCCCGCCATTCGCTCCTGTCCTTGATAGTTACAAAATCAATAGTTACGATTGTAACTAATATGACGAGGAGACGAGGAGGTGCAAGCCATGTTGGAGAAGGCGGAAAAGCGGCGCGGGACCGCAGCGGGCCAGGAACAGACGCTCAATTACATGCCCGGTTTCGGCAACGACTTCGAAACTGAAAGTCTGCCCGGCGCCCTGCCGCAGGGGCAGAACAGTCCGCAGAAATGCAACTATGGCCTTTACGCCGAGCAGCTCTCCGGCTCGCCATTCACGGCGCCGCGCGGCACCAACGAACGATCTTGGCTCTATCGCATTCGGCCGAGCGTGCGCCATACGGGTCGTTTCCGCAGGATCGATTATCCTCTCTGGAAGACGGCGCCGCACATCGTCGAGCATTCACTCGCGCTCGGGCAGTTGCGATGGAGCCCTCTTCCCGTTCCAACGGGCACCCTCAACTTCCTTGAAGGCATCCGCACCATGACGACGGCGGGCGATGCGCTTACGCAAGCCGGAATGGCCGCGCATGTCTATGCCTTCAATGCCGACATGATGGACGACTATTTCTTCAACGCCGATGGAGAGCTTTTGATCGTGCCAGAAGCCGGCGCCATCCAGGTCTTCACCGAACTCGGCAAGATGGATGTGGAGCCGTCGGAAATCTGCCTCGTGCCGCGCGGTACAATGTTCAAGGTCACGCGCGTCGGCGAGGAGCAGGTCTGGCGCGGTTATATCTGTGAGAATTACGGAGCGAAATTCACGCTGCCGGATCGCGGCCCGATCGGCGCCAATTGCCTCGCCAATCCGCGCGACTTCAAGACGCCTGTTGCCGCTTACGAGGACAAGGAAACGCCTTGCCGGGTGCAGGTGAAATGGTGCGGCTCCTTCCACATGGTCGAGATCGGCCATTCGCCGCTCGACGTCGTCGCCTGGCACGGCAATTACGCGCCCTACAAATACGACCTCAAGACCTTCTCGCCGGTCGGCGCGATCCTGTTCGACCATCCCGATCCGTCGATCTTCACGGTGCTCACCGCACCCTCGGGAGAGGAGGGCACGGCCAATGTCGACTTCGTCATCTTCCCGCCGCGCTGGCTGGTCGCCGAACATACGTTCCGCCCGCCCTGGTATCATCGCAACATCATGAGCGAGTTCATGGGCCTGATCTACGGGCGCTACGATGCGAAGGAGGAGGGCTTCGTGCCGGGCGGCATGAGCCTGCACAACATGATGCTGGCGCACGGACCGGATTTCTCCGGCTTCGAGAAGGCCTCGAACGGCGAGCTGAAGCCGGTCAAGCTCGACAACACCATGGCTTTCATGTTCGAGACCCGCTTCCCGCAGCAACTGACCAAGTTTGCGGGCGAACTGGAGACGCTGCAGGACGATTACATCGACTGCTGGTCCGGGCTCGAGCGGAAATTCGACGGCACGCCCGGAATCAAGTGACTTCCGCCGGCAATCCGTGACATTCTTCGTTGATCCGCGCCGTCCGGCGCGGATCAACGACACACATCGGGAAACACCATGAAACTCGCGACGCTGAAAGACTCCACCCGCGACGGAAAGCTCATCGTGGTCTCGAAAGACCTGACCCGTTGTTCCGAGGTGGGCCATATCGCCCGCACGCTCCAGGCAGCGCTCGATGACTGGGCGCATGCGGGGCCGCGGCTTGCGCGCGTCGCCGAGGGGATCGAGACCGGGTCGCAGCCGACCATGCGCTTTCACGAGCACGACGCCGCATCGCCGCTGCCGCGGGCCTTTCACTGGGCGGACGGTTCGGCCTACGTCAACCACGTCGAGCTCGTCCGAAAGGCGCGCAATGCCGAGATGCCGGCGAGTTTCTGGACCGATCCGCTGATCTACCAGGGCGGCTCCGACAATTTCCTGGGCCCGCGCGATCCGATCCTGATGGCCGACGAGGCCTGGGGCATCGACATGGAGGGGGAGGTCGCGGCGATCGTCGACGACGTGCCGATGGGCGCGACGCCCGAGGAGGCGAGGGATGCGATCCGCCTCATCATGCTCGTCAACGATGTTTCGCTGCGTGGGCTCATCCCCGAGGAGCTCGCCAAGGGATTCGGATTCTATCAGTCGAAACCCTCCTCAGCCTTCTCTCCGGTGGCGGTGACGCCGGACGAATTGGGCGAGGCCTGGAAAGGTGGCAGGCTGCATCTGCCGCTCAAGGTCGATCTGAACAGCAGGCCCTTCGGCCGCGCCAATGCCGGGATCGACATGACCTTCGCTTTTCCGCAATTGATCGCGCATGCCGCCAGGACCCGGCCGCTTTCCGCCGGCACAATCATTGGTTCGGGGACCGTTTCCAACAAGCTCGACGGCGGGCCGGGAAAACCGGTTTCTGAGGGCGGCGTCGGCTATTCCTGCATTGCCGAACTGCGCATGATCGAGACGATCGAGAGCGGCGCGCCGAAAACACCGTTCCTGAAGTTCGGCGATGTCGTTCGGATCGAGATGAAGGACGAAAGCGGCCACTCCATCTTCGGCGCGATCGAGCAGAAGATCGAGAGATACGAGCGCGCCTGAAGCGGTGCCGTGGAGGCGAAGGTGTCGAACGAAACCGTTCTTTACGACTACTGGCGCTCCTCGGCGAGCTACCGCGTGCGGGTCGCCCTCAACCTCATCGGCGAAGACTACCGCTCCGTTCCGGTCGATCTGCTTGCAAAGGCGCATCGCACGCCCGAGCATCTTGAGCGCAATCCGCAGGGTCTGGTCCCGGTGCTCGATATCGATGGCGAGCGCCTGACGCAATCGCTCGCTATCATCGAATATCTTGCGGAGACGCGGGCCGGCAGCAGCTTTCTTCCCGCCGATGCGCTCGGCCGGCAACGCGTTCGGGCGCTTTCCTATGCCGTCGCGATGGAGATCCATCCCGTCTGCAATCTCGGCGTCGTTGCGCATGTCATGGCAGCGGCTGAGGACGGCGAGGCCGCGCGGCGGGCATGGATGCAGAAGTTCATCGGCGAGGGCCTCGCCGCTCTCGAGCGGATGCTCGATCACCCCTCGACCGGCGCGTTCTGCCACGGCGATAGTCCGACCATGGCGGACATCTGCCTCGTGCCGCAGGTCTACAATGCCCGGCGCTGGGAGCTCGATCTCTCTCCTTGCCCGCGGATCGTCGCCATAGATCAACGCTGCGCCGAGATCGACGCCTTCGCAAGGGCGCATCCCGATCAGGCAAAGCATTAGCGAGCCCATTCCGATTGCCGTTGCGGCTGGCGCAGCCGTGACCCGTTCCGTCCAGCCGATGTCGCGAATGGATCGGCGGGGCATGGATCGTCACGCTAGTTTTCGCGTGACTGCCCGTGTAAGGGGGCGCGGAAACACCTCAAGAACGAGAGACCCATCGATGAAAAGCTATGTGCTGACCGTCACCTGCAAATCCACCCGCGGCATCGTCGCCGCCATAACAGGCTATCTGGCGGAAAAGGGCTGTTACATCACCGACAGTTCGCAATTCGACGATCTCGAAACCGGTCTCTTCTTCATGCGCCTCACCTTCATCAGCCAGGAAGGCGCGAAGCTCGAAGAATTGCGCGAGGGCTTCAGCCCGGTCGTCAAGCGTTTCGACATGACGATGGAGATCCGCGATTCCGAGGAACGCATGAAGGTGCTCCTGATGGTGTCGCGTTTCGGCCATTGCCTCAACGACCTGCTCTACCGCTGGAAGATCGGCGCGCTGCCGATCGACATCGTCGGCGTCGTCTCCAACCACTTCGACTACCAGAAGGTCGTCGTCAACCACGACATCCCCTTCCACTACATCAAGGTGACGAAGGAGAACAAGCCGAAGGCGGAAGCCCAGCTCATGGAGATCGTCGAGCAGACCGGCGCCGAGCTGATCGTGCTTGCCCGCTACATGCAGGTGCTTTCGGATGCGCTCTGCAAGAAGATGTCGGGGAAGATCATCAACATCCACCACTCCTTCCTGCCGTCGTTCAAGGGCGCCAACCCCTACAAGCAGGCCTATGAGCGCGGCGTCAAGCTGATCGGCGCGACGGCCCATTACGTCACCGCCGATCTCGACGAAGGTCCGATCATCGAGCAGGACATCGCCCGCATCACCCATGCCCAGAGCGCCGAGGACTACGTCTCGATCGGCCGCGACGTAGAGAGCCAGGTGCTGGCGCGGGCCGTGCACGCGCACATCCACCACCGCTGCTTCATCAACGGCAACCGCGTCGTAGTCTTCCCGCCGAGCCCGGGGAGCTATGCGTCCGAGCGGATGGGCTGACGCCGGGACTACCCGCTGTTGCTTCGCCGTCGTCGCGGCTTATAGTCACTCCTGAATTATGACGAAGCGGGCGATTGCCCCTCTCCTCGGGTTTAACCCGAGGACTAACCCTCTCCCCGTAAGGATGGGGAGAGGGGACTTGGGCGACGCGGCTCCTTCTTCCCGCCTGCGGGGAGAAGGGCGGCAGCGGGATGAGGGGCGGAAAGCCCGCGCGTTCCTTGCGGGAGGACTTGAGATGAGCAATCGCGATCCGGTGGTCATCGTTTCGGCGGCGCGTACGCCGATGGGCGCCTTTCAGGGCGGCCTCAAGGATTTGACGGCGCCGGAGCTCGGTGCCGTCGCGCTGAAGGCGGCGCTCGATCGCGCCGGTCTTGGTGCGGTCGACGAGGTGCTGATGGGCAATGTTCTGCCGGCGGGGCTCGGACAGAACCCGGCCCGGCAGGCGGCGCTCGGCGCCGGCCTCGGCGAGGAGACGCCCTCGACCACCGTCTCCAAGGTCTGCGGCTCGGGCATGAAGGCGCTGATGCTCGGCCATGACGGGCTCCTCTCCGGCAGCGCATCCGTCGTTGCCGTCGGCGGCATGGAGTCGATGACGAATGCCCCTTACCTCCTGCCCAAGGCCCGCGGCGGTTTCCGCCTCGGCCACGGCGAGGTCAAGGACCACATGTTCCTCGACGGACTTGAGGATGCCTATTCGGGCCGCCTGATGGGGACCTATGCGGAGGATACGGCGCAGCATTATCAATTCTCCCGCGCCGATCAGGATGCCTTCGCCGTTCGCTCGCTCGAACGTGCCTTGAAGGCGGCGGAAGACACGTCCTTTGCCGAGGAGATCGTCACGATCACCGATGGCGGCAAGCGAGGGAGCGCCAATCTCGACCGGGACGAACAGCCGATGAAGGCCGATCCGGCGAAGATCCCGAAGCTGAAGCCGGCCTTCCGCGACGGCGGCAGCGTCACGGCCGCCAATTCCTCTTCGATTTCCGACGGTGCCGCGGCGCTCATCGTGATGCGGGCGAGCGAGGCGGAGAAGCGCGGGTTGACGCCGCTCGCGATCGTCGCCGGCCATGCCGGCCATGCGCAGGAGCCCGCCTGGTTCACCACCGCGCCGATTGGCGCCATCGAAAAGCTCATTGACAAGCTTAACTGGGAAAAGGGAAGCGTCGGCCTCTACGAAATCAATGAAGCTTTCGCCGTCGTCGCTCTGGCGGCCATCCGCGATCTCGGGCTTTCCGACGACATCGTCAACATCCATGGCGGCGCCTGCGCGCTCGGTCACCCGATCGGCGCCTCGGGCGCCCGTATCGTCGTGACCCTGCTCCATGCAATGCGCGCCAACGGCGTCAAGCGCGGCATCGCTTCCCTCTGCATCGGCGGCGGCGAGGCGACGGCGGTGGGGCTGGAGTTGTTGCAGTAGGGCGTTTTGGGAGTCACTCAAAGGACCCTCCCCAAACCCTCCCCACCGGGGGGAGGGGCTTACTCCCGCTGCGCCTTCTTCTTTCTTTATCGCCGTTACAACAGCCTCAAAGGCATCGAGATGAGGAGGAGCGTGTCGCCGCCAAGCCCCTCACCCTTGTGGGGAGGGTTGGGGAGGGGTGGGTGTTCACGGCGGCGGAGTTGGTGAGCGGCGAACAGCCTCAAATATGCAGCGCGTGCCCCAATCCCTTGAAGGCGGCCTCCTGGAAAGCCTCCGACTGGGTCGGATGGGCGTGGATCGTCCCGGCGATATCCTCAAGACGCGCACCCATCTCGATCGCTAGCGCGAAGGTGGCGGAGAGCTCCGAGACGCCATGGCCAACCGCATGGATGCCGAGGACGAGATGGTTGTCGGCGCGGGCGACGATGCGCACGAAGCCATCTTCCGCAAGTGTCGTCATCGCACGGCCGTTCGCCTGGAAGGGAAATTGACCGATCTTGACCTCGATGCCGGTCGCGCGGGCTTCCTCTGGCGAAAGCCCGGCGCTGACGATTTCCGGGTCGGTGAAGCAGACGGCCGGAATGCAGCGCTTGTCCCAGCTTCGCTTCTGCCTGGCGACGATCTCGGCGACCATTTCGCCCTGGGCCATGGCGCGATGGGCGAGCATCGGCTCGCCGGTCACGTCGCCGATCGCATAGATGCCGCGCATCGAGGTGCGGCACTGCTCGTCGATGCGTATGAAGCGGCCGGACCGGTCGAGATCGATCTCCTCCAGTCCCCATCCCTCGGTAACCGCCCTGCGGCCGACAGTCACCAGCACCTTCTCAGCCGGCACCTCGAAGGCGCGCCCGTTCTCTTCGGCAAGCAAACCGCGCCGATCGGCCGCAAGCCGCTTGGCCGCAGTGCGGGTATAGACGTCGATGCCGAGTTCGCCGAGACGTTTCATCACTGGCCTTGAAAGGTCGGCATCATATTGCGGCAGGATGCGGTCCATGGCTTCGAGCACCGTCACCTTCGAGCCGAGCTTGGCGAATGCGGTGCCGAGTTCGAGGCCGATATAACCGCCGCCGATGACGGCGAGCGTCTCGGGCACCTCTGTCAGCGCAAGCGCTTCGGTCGAGGAGATGACATTGCCGCCGAACGGCAGGTCCGGAAGCTCCACCGGCGCCGAACCGGTGGCAATCACCACTGCCTCGGCGCGAATGCGCTGCAAGCCGGTCTCCGTTTCCACATCCACCGTCTTGCCGTCGACGAAGCGCGCCTGACCGACCACGGCCTTGACGCCCGCCTTCTTCAGGAGCCCGGTGACGCCGCCGTTAAGCCGCCCGACGATGCCGTCCTTCCAGGCGACGGTCCGCCTGAGATCGATCGCCGGCGCATTCAAGGACAGGCCGAGCGGGCTCTTGCCGGAGGCGGCCGCACGAAGTTTGTAATACTCCTCGGCGGCATGGATCAGTGCCTTCGAAGGGATGCAGCCGACGTTGAGGCATGTGCCGCCGGCCTTCGCCTTTTCGACGATCACCGTGTCGACGCCGAGCTGGCCGGCGCGAATCGCGCAGACATAGCCGCCGGGACCGGCGCCGAGCACCAGGAGCTTGCAGGATATTTCCTTCATGGCTTCTCACCCTTCAACGAAAATCAGCGCCGGTGTTTCGAGCAGCGTCTTCAGCCGCTGGACGAAGACCGCGGCATCCCAGCCGTCGATGACGCGATGGTCGAAGCTCGACGAGAGATTCATGATCTTGCGTGGCACGAATTGCGTACCGTCCCAGACCGGACGGATCGCCATCTTGTTGACGCCGACGATCGCGACTTCCGGATGGTTGATGACGGGCGTCGAGGCGATGCCCCCGAGAGCGCCAAGGGAAGAGATGGTGATCGTCGAGCCGGTCAGCTCGTCGCGCGTCGCGGTGCCGGTGCGGGCGGCTTCCGCCAAGCGGTTCAGCTCCGCAGCGCAATCCCAGATCGTGCGTGCCTCGGCGTGACGTACGACCGGCACGGTAAGCCCGGCAGGCGTCTGGGTGGCAATGCCAATGTGAACGGCCGCGTGTCGGTGGATGATGCCAGCATGATCGTCGAAGGTGGCGTTGACACCGGGCTGTTCCGCGACCGTCTTGATGAGCGCACGCATCAGGAAGGGTAAGACCGTCAGCTTCGGCTGCTCGGGCTTGCGGTCCCGGTTCATCGTCGCCCGCAGGTCCTCGAGCGCCGTCATGTCCACCTCCTCCACATAGGTGATGTGGGGGATCCGCGAGGTCGAAAGAGACATCTTCTCGGCGATCCGCCGGCGGAGACCTGTAACCTTGATCTCCTCGACCGCGGTCTTGCGGGCGAGGCCGATTTGCGCCGGCACCGGCTCGGCTCCGCGGCTGATGAAGAGATCGAGGTCCTCATGGGTGATGCGGCCGGCGGGTCCCGTGCCGATCACTTGGCGGAGATCGATACCGCTCTCTTTGGCGCGCAGTCGCACCGCCGGCGAAGCCAGCGGTTTCTTCGAGAGGTCCTGTGCTTCGCGTGGCGTTGGCGCCGGTTTCGAGGCGGCCTGCTCAGGCTTCGGCCGCAGCACTTCCTCCCTCTTCGGCTGGGGCGCTGGGGCAGGCGCGGCGGCCAAGGGCTCTTCGAGCACTGCTTCGGCAAGCGCTTCCGGAACGCTGTCCGGGGGTGGTTCGCCTACCTCGCCGGCTGTCTCGATCCTGACGAGCGGCGCTTTCACGGCAACGGTATCGCCGACTTCCGCTCCGAGCCACAATACCTTGCCGGAGACCGGCGAGGGGATCTCGACGGTCGCCTTGTCGGTCATGACGGCGGCGAGCACCATATCCTCGCGGACCGGGTCGCCGGGTTTCACATGCCATTCGACAAGCTCGGCCTCGGCGACGCCTTCGCCGACATCCGGCATCTTGAGAATGAATTCGCCCATCGCGTCAGCCCTCCATTGCTTCCATGAGCGCGCGGCCGACGCGCGCCGGGCCGGGGAAGTAATCCCATTCCTGGGCGTGCGGATAGGGCGTGTCCCAGCCGGTCACCCGCACGATCGGGGCTTCGAGATGATAGAAGCAATGTTCCTGCACGAGGGATACGACCTCTGCACCGAAGCCCGAGGTCAGCGTCGCCTCGTGCACGACGACGCAGCGTCCGGTCTTTCTCACCGATTGCACGATCGTCTCGAGGTCGAGCGGCAAGAGGCTTCGCAGATCGATCACTTCCGCGTCGATCCCCGTTTCCTCCGCAGCCGTGAGCGCCACATGCACCATCGTACCATAGGTGATCACGGTTACCGCCGAACCCTGGCGGCGGATTTCCGCCTTGCCGATCGGGATGGTGTAGTGTCCGTCGGGCACGTCGCCGAGCTCGTGCTTCGACCAGGGGATGACCGGGCGCTCGTGGTGGCCGTCGAAGGGGCCGTTGTATAGCCGCTTCGGCTCGAGGAACATGACCGGGTCCGGATCCTCGATCGCCGAGATCAGAAGACCCTTGGCGTCATAGGGATTCGAAGGCACGATGACCTTCAAGCCGCAGACATGGGTGAAGAGCGCTTCCGGGCTCTGGCTGTGGGTTTGGCCGCCGAAGATGCCGCCGCCTGTCGGCATGCGCACGACGATCGGGCAGGTGAAGTCGCCGTTCGAGCGGTAGCGGATCCGCGCCGCCTCCTGGGTTAGCTGGTCGTAGGCCGGATACATGTAGTCGGCGAACTGGATCTCGACACAAGGCTTCAGCCCGTAGGCCGCCATGCCGATCGCGGTGCCGACGATGCCGGACTCGCTGATCGGCGCGTCGAAACAGCGGGTCTTGCCGTATTTCGCCTGAAGTCCCTGGGTGCAGCGGAAAACGCCGCCGAAATAGCCGACATCTTCACCGAAGACGACGACATCCTCGTCGCGTGCCATCGAGACGTCCATGGCGCTGCGCACCGCTTCGATCATTGTCATCCTGGCCATTTCAGTACCCCGCCTTCTGCCGCTGGCGGCGGATATGCGGCGGCATCTCGGCATAGACGCCCTCGAAGATGTCGCGCACCGAAGGTCTGCCGCCGGCATGCAGCGTGCCATGGCTTTCCGCTTGTTTCTGTGCCTGGATCACCTCGTCCATGATTTCCGCCTCGGCTTGCGCATGCCGCTCCTCGGACCAGACGCCGCGCACGATCAGGTGTTTCTTGAGCCGCAATACCGGGTCGCCGAGGGGCCAGGCTTCCGATTCCGTCTTGGGGCGATAGGCGCTCGGATCGTCGGAGGTCGAATGCGCACCGACGCGATAGGTCACATATTCGATCAGCGTCGGGCCCAGATTGCGGCGCGCCCGCTCCGCCGCCCAGCGGGCGACCGCATAGACGGCAAGATAATCATTGCCGTCGACGCGCAGCGCCGGAATGCCGAAGCCCAGACCGCGAGCGGCGAAGGTGCCGGAGCCGCCGCGGGCGATGCCCTGGAAGGTCGAGATCGCCCATTGATTGTTGACGATGTTGAGGATGACGGGCGCCTTGTAGGTGGAGGCGAAGACCAGGGCGGAGTGGAAATCCGACTCGGCCGTCGAACCGTCGCCGATCCAGCCGGCGGCGATCCGGGTGTCGTTCTTGATCGCCGATGCCATGGCCCAGCCGACGGCCTGGACATATTGGGTGGCGAGATTGCCGGAGATCGTGAAGAAGCCGTGTTCCTTGGAGGTGTACATGACCGGCAATTGGCGGCCGTGGCAGGGATCGCTCTCGTTCGAGAAGATCTGGTTCATCATCTCGACCATGGGATAGTCGTCGGCAATCAGAAGGCCGGCCTGGCGGTAGGTCGGGAAGTTCATGTCGCCCTTGCGAAGCGCCTTGCGGAAGGCGCAGCTCACGGCCTCCTCGCCGAGATGCTGCATGTAGAAGGACGTCTTGCCCTGGCGCTGCGCCATCAGCATGCGCGCGTCGAAGGCTCTGAGCAGCATCATGTGCCGGAGGCCCGTCAGCAACTCCTCGTCCGAAAGGAGCCCGGCCCAGGGGCCAACCGCCTCGCCCTCACGGTTGAGCACGCGGATAATCGAATAGGCGAGATCGCGGATCGCTTCGGGCTCCACGTCGACCTCGGGCCGCGGCACGGAGCCCGCCTTCGGGATTTTGACGTTGGAGAAATCTGGCTGATCGCCTGGCCGGACGGCCGGCTCGGGAATATGCAGACTTAGTCGACTGAATTCGTCCATGCGGATTCCGGCCTCCCTTCCGGATTGCGCATCGCAAGCAGGTCAGCCCTCGAGGGAAAAGCCTCGCGAGGTCATGCGATGCTGATGGCGGCGGGGCAAATCGCCTGAGCGCGCTCCTCCGCCCTCAGGCCTGCCTGGCTTGCCGACAACCCTCGTTCTCCCAAAGGGTTATGATCACAGACTGCCACGAGTCAGGGCTTTCATGAAGGCTTTTCGACCGCGATCCGCTCGTCCGCCTGAAGAAAGACAGATTCATGCCGACGCTCGCGCCGGGCCGATCTTCAAGCCGGCGCAGGGTCGCGTGTTCGGGTAATTTTCTTTCGCGATCTTTGCCGGTGAGGGGCGTTCAAGGATCTCAGACGGGCGGTGCGATCTCGATCGGCGTGCCGTCGGAGAAGCGCGACAGCCGAAACTCGGCAGGATCGACGATGGGTTTCTCCCCGGTCACGAGATCCGCGACGAGGTGCCCGGCGCCAGGTCCAATGCCGAAGCCGTGGCCCGAAAAACCGGTGGCGATGACGAGGCCCGGCACCTGTTCCGCGTGGGAAATAACCGGCACCACGTCCGGCGTGACATCGATCAGGCCGGCCCAGATCTGCACCGGTTCGACGGCGCGGAGCTTCGGAAGAGCCTTTCTCGCTTCCTCGAAAGCTCTGAGCACGGATTTGGGATCGGGACGCGGATCGAGGATGCGGCATCTCTCGAAGGCGCCCGGTCGATCGAGCGGTTGGGGTGCGATCTCGAGAAGCTCGCGCCAGCTCTGGGCGCTGAGCCCCACCTGTACGGCTTCGCTCTCGGCCTTTCGCGCCGGCCGAAAGTCGCGGAAAAATGCAAAGGTGTCCGGCACGAGTGGGTGCAGGTTTGCGCCTGCGGTGGCGATCGTGTAGCCGCCGTCGAGGCGCTTGCGGTAGGCGTAGGTCGCCGTTGCGCCAGCGCCCTCCGGCCCGCCCTCGATCGGCGCGGTCCTGAGCACGGTGTTGCGCACCTTCAGTTGCGGCAGCCGGATCCCGAGGCCTTTGCAGAAGAGCCGCGACCAGGCGCCGCCGGCAAGCACCACGCTGGAGCTTTCGATGCGGCCCTTCTCGGTGACGACGGCACTGATTCTGCCGGCGCTTTTCTCGATGCCACGGACAGCGCAGCCGGTGACGATATGCGCCCCGGCGCGGCGGGCACCGGCGGCGATCGCCGGCACCGCCTTCTGCGGCTCGGCCCTGCCGTCGCTCGGTGTATAGAGGCCGCCTTTGTAGCGGGTCGCCGCCCCGGCCATCAGGGCCGATGTTTCGTCCGGGCCGATCTGACGACTGTCGACGCCGTAGGGTCTCGCCAGTGCGAGCCAGGCATCGCGGTTGGCGACGTCCTGCCCCGTCTCAGATATGTAGAGAATGCTGCTGCGGCGAAAGCCGGTTTCGCCGCCGACATGGGCATCGAGCGTGTCCCAGATCTTGAGTGCCGCGATCGCGAGCGGAATCTCGCGGCGATCGCGGCCCATGACGCGCACCCAGCCCCAGTTGCGGCTCGACTGTTCGCCGCCGAGCACGCCCTTCTCGCAAAGCACCACCTTGAGGCCGCGTTCGGCGAGGAAAAGCGCCGCGCTGACACCGATGATGCCGCCGCCGATGATGACGACGTCGGCCTTTCTGGGCAGCGAATGGTCCGTCGTGACGGGATCGAGAGTGGGACCGGGCATGATGTTGTCTCTTCGCGGGCGCTTTTTCCTATCGCTGCATCCGTTGGCGGCTTCGATCAAGCCCGCGAGGCCGGTTTTCCGGTCTCCATGCACAGGTCCCCGTACGGGCGCGCCTTTCCGTCTCTTGCCGTAGCCTTTATGTTTGCTCCATGTGCGATACCGACGAAAAACTCCGCCCCATCCTCCGCATCGATTTCCCGCCGGACGAGCGGCTTGGGCGCGGCAAGATCATGCTTCTCGAACTCATCCGTGAAACCGGCTCGATTTCCGCCGCCGGACGGGCGATGGACATGTCCTACCGGCGTGCCTGGCTGCTCGTCGATGCCTTGAACCGCCTGTTCAAGGAGCCGTCCGTCGAGTCGCAGCGGGGCGGCAAGCAGGGCGGCGGGGCGGTGGTCACCGCCTTCGGCGAAATGCTGATTGTGCGCTTCCGCGCGATGGAAGCCAAGACGCGCGCCGCAATCGAAGATGACCTCCATTGGCTGGCGGCTATGCGCGACTCCGACGAGGTGGATGAACCTAGTAGTCCAGCGCGACGGTCTTGATGATGGCGTGGACCGCCTTTCCGGGTGCTAATTCCAACGCATCGCGGGAGAGCGCGGTGATGCGGGCGAGCAGAATGTTGCCGCCGCAATCCACACGAACGTCGACGCTGCCTTGCTGCGCCGGCGACAGATCGGCGATCCTTCCTTCAAGCACGTTGAGCGCGCTGATGCCTTCCGGGCGCGTGGTCGCCAGCATGACATCGCGAGCGGCAATGTAGAGGCGCAGGCTCCGCCCTGGCGGCGCGAGAAGGTGCGGCACGCGGATGAGACATTCGCCGGCGCGCACCAAAGTCAGATAGTGATGGCTGTCATGACTGTCGACGACGCCTCCGATCAGCGCGCCAGCCTCCCGCCGGTCGACCGCAAGCGTGGCGGCGGGCTGGCTGAGGACCGCGGAAACGTCGCCGGCTGCCTTCACCCGGCCATCGTCGAGCACGACGACGCGTTCGGCCAGCCGCGCGACTTCGGCCACCGAGTGGCTGACATAGACGATCGGGATCCGGGTCTCGTCGCGAAGTCGTTCCAGATAGGGCAGGATCTCGGCCTTTCTTGCCTCATCGAGGGCGGCGAGCGGCTCGTCCATCAGGAGCAGGCGGGGAGAGGCGAGCAGCGCCCGGCCGACGGCGACGCGCTGGCGCTCGCCGCCCGAAAGCGTTGACGGGCGCCGATCGAGCAGGTGGCCTATACCGAGCATTTCGACGATCCTGCTGAATTCCGACGCGGACTCGCTCGCGCCTGCGAACCAGCGTCCATAGGCGAGATTGCGCCGGACGCTCAAATGCGGAAAGAGCCGGGCTTCCTGGAACACATAGCCGAAATGGCGGCGGTGGATAGGTGTGAAGACCCCGCGCGTGCTGTCGGCGATCACGTCACCGTCAAGGACGATACGGCCCGCGTCAGCTCGCAGGAGACCGGCGATGATATTGACGAGCGACGTCTTGCCAGAGCCGGAGCGGCCGAAAAGTGCTGTCACTCCACCGTCGGAGCCGAAGGCGGCGTCGATCGTGAAGGAGCCGATCCGATGACGCGCTTCGACCTCGAGCCTCATGCAGCCACCGTTCGCCGCGCCGCGGCCGCGGCGAGAATCTCCGACAGCATGAGCGCCGCCATCGAGACGACGATCGATATGATGGTGAGACGCATTGCGCCCGCATCGCCACCCGGCACCTGCGTGAAGGTGTAGATCGCCGCGGAGATGGTCTGCGTCTCGCCGGGGATGTTGGAGACGAAGGTGATCGTCGCCCCGAACTCGCCCATGGCCTTGGCGAAGGAGAGGATCATGCCGGCGACGATGCCGGGAAGGATCAGGGGCAACGTCACGGTCAGGAAGACCCAGCTGGGGCTCGCACCGAGCGTTGCGGCGGCGTGTTCGAGCTTGCGGTCGACCGTTTCGATCGAGAGTCGGATGCTGCGCACCATAAGCGGAAAGCCCATGACGGCACAGGCGAGTGCCGCCCCCGTCCAGCGGAAGGAAAAGACGAGCCCCAGATGCTCGGCAAGGAAGGCGCCGATCGGTCCGCGCCGACCGAAGAGCAGGAGAAGCACGAAGCCGGTAACGACCGGCGGCAGGATCAGCGGCATGTGGACGAGGCCGTTCAGGACCGACTTGCCCCAGAAGCGACCGCGCGCCAGCGCCATGGCGACAAGAAGCGCGACAGGCAGGCTCGACAGCATGGCGACGGTGGCCACCCGGAGGCTTAGCCGGACGGCCGTCCACTCCGCGTCGCTCAGGCTCATCCAGTCCAAACGTCGAAACCCCTGTTCTCGAAACGCGCCGCCGCGCAACCGGAGTTGCGGCGGAGAAGGCGACAATACGTGCTTCGCTTCTCTTCCTGAAGAGGAGCCGAACTATTCCAGCACCGCGAAGCCTTGCGCCGAGAAAAGCGCAGCGGCCTTTGGTGATCTGACGAATTGGAGATACGCCGCCGCATCGGCATTCTTGCTTTCGGCGGTGATGGCGATCGGGTAGATGATCGGCGGATGGCTGTCTTCCGGGAAGGTGCCGATCACCTTCACGCCCGGATCGGCCGCGGCGTCGGTCTGATAGACGATACCCAAGGGCGCCTCGCCGCGCGACACGAGAAGGAGGGCGGCGCGCACGCTTTCGGCGCCGGCTACCTTCGGGGCGACACTTGGCCAAAGCCCTAGGTTTTCGAGTGCTGCCTTGCCGTATTTGCCGGCGGGGACGGAATCGACGGCACCCATCGCCAGGCGTCCGTCGCCGAGAAGGCCGGTGAGGTCGAGGCCTGGCTTGATCTCGACGGCTTCGGCGTCTGGCTTCGCGGTAACGAGAACGATGCGGTTGCCGAGCAGGTTGGAGCGGGTATCGGCCTTAATCAGCTTCCCGTCGGCAAGATAATCCATCCAGGCAAGGTCGGCCGAGATGAAGATGTCGGCGGGCGCCCCCTGTTCGATCTGCTTTGCCAGAGCCGAGCTTGCCGCATAGGAGGTGGTCGTCTCCTTGCCGGTTTCTTTGCGCCATTCCTCGTTGATTGCGTCGAGGGCGTTCTTAAGGCTTGCCGCTGCGAATATGGTCACCTTTTCCGCCGCATTGGCGGGGGCGAAAGCGGCTCCCGCCACGACGATGCCAAGCGCCAGAGCCAAAGTCTTCAGTCCGAGACCTCTAGATCTCATCGCCTTGAGCCAGTCTCTCCGTCTTCTCGTCACACCTGCCTCCATCTCACCCGTGATATTTCCGAAGATATAACGCATGGCTGTTTTGGTAGCGCTATATCTGAAGAAATACAATGCTGTCGTGAGAGGGTAATCAAAACGGTGAACCGAGATGGCCAAATGTTGCAGAGGCGCTTGCGATGGTCGGTCGCACGTCTAAATTCCATGGAGACGAAACAAGGTGACGACGCTTATGGATGCGACGATCAGGCTGGAAGAAAGCTGGAAGGCCGCGCTGGCGCCGGAATTCCGTCACAGCTACATGGCTGATCTCAAGCGCTTCCTAGTGGAAGAAAGGCAGCAGGGCCGGCAAATCTTTCCGAGGGGAAGCGAGTATTTCCGGGCGCTCGACCTGACGCCGCTCGGCAAGGTCCGCGTCGTCATTCTCGGTCAGGACCCCTATCACGGAGACGGCCAGGCGCACGGGCTCTGCTTCAGCGTGCGGCCGGGCGTGCGCGTACCGCCGTCGCTTGTCAATATCTACAAGGAGCTTCAAGAAGACCTTGGCATTCCACCGGCCCGCCACGGCTTCCTCGAGAGCTGGGCGCTGCAGGGAGTGCTGCTCCTCAATGCCGTGCTGACGGTCGAGCGCGGCCGGGCCGCTTCGCATCAGGGGCGCGGCTGGGAGCGCTTCACGGATGCCGTCATTCGCGCCGTCAACGAGCAGGAGCAGCCGGTCGTTTTCATGCTCTGGGGCTCCTATGCGCAAAGGAAGGCGGCGTTCGTTGATCGTTCCCGGCATCTGGTGTTGACTGCGCCGCATCCCTCGCCGCTCTCGGCCCACTCCGGTTTCTTCGGCTGCCGGCATTTCTCCAAGGCAAACGCCTTCCTTGTGTCCAAGGGGCTCGATCTGATCGATTGGCGGCTGCCGGAGGACCCACCGCTGGCAGTCGACCGGCAGATCGCGCCCATCTGTTGACGCGGTGATTGCGCCTCCCGTCGCGAACGGACTTGCGCCCGCGACCTCGATCCGCCAAAGACGGCCCCATGCGCTGTCAGCGCGAAGGAGAGAGGCATGCGGCACATTCTGATCATCGGTATCGGTGCGGGTAACCCCGAACACATGACGATCCAGGCGATCAATGCGCTGAACCGGGCCGACGTGCTCTTCATCCCGACCAAGGGAGCGAAGAAGACGGAGCTCGCCGAAGTGCGCCGCGAGATCTGCGGTCGCTATGTTACGCGGAGCGACAGCCGTACAGTCGAATTCGCCGTGCCGGTCCGCAGCACCGAAGGTCGCAGCTATATCGAAAGCGTCGACGACTGGCATGCGAGCATTGCCGCTACCTACGAGGCGCTGCTCAAGGACGAACTTGCAGATGGACAGACCGGCGCCTTCCTCGTCTGGGGCGATCCGATGCTCTATGACAGCACGATCCGCATCGTCGAAAGGGTGAAAGCTCAGGGACGGATCACCTTCGATTTCAACGTCGTTCCCGGCATCACCAGCGTGCAGGCGCTCTGCGCCAGCCACCGCATCCCGCTCAATCTCGTCGGCAAGCCGGTCGAGATAACAACCGGCCGACGGCTTACGGAGAGCTTTCCGCACAGAAGCGAGACGGCGGTCGTGATGCTCGACGGCGAGCAGGCGTTTCGGAAGATCGAAGATCCCGACGCTGAGATCTATTGGGGCGCCTATCTCGGAACGCCGGACGAGATCTTAATTTCCGGGCGTCTTGCCGAGGTGAAGGACGAGATTCTGAAAGCACGCGAGGCGGCGCGCGAGCGCATGGGCTGGATCATGGACATCTATCTTCTGCGCAAGGGGGCCGATTTCGATGAATAGTCGCCCGAAGGTCTTCGAGTGCCTTTGATCTCTCTCAAGGCACCGGCCTGTGGTATAGGCTCCATCAGGAAATGGCCGCCGAGGCGGCATTTCTTGCGAAGGATGACGGAGGACGATGACAAGCTGCGCCGCGCCACCTGAGTTATCCGGAACCGGCACATCGATGCGCCGTGGCGCCTGTCCGTCGCTCGCCGCCCCGATGCAGACCGGTGACGGGCTGCTCGTGCGGCTGAGGCCCGCGGCCGTTGGCCTGACGCCGGCGGAAGTGAAGGCGCTTGCCGGCGCGGCCGCGGCATGCGGCAGCGGGATCATCGAGATCACCGCGCGAGGAAACCTGCAGATCCGCGGTCTGACCGCAGCGAGCGTTCCGGCGCTAACCGAAGCGATCGGGAAGGCGGGGATCGCCATTGCCGAGGGCGTTGCGATCGAGACGCCGCCGCTTGCCGGATTCGACCCGGACGAGATCGGCGATCCCCGGCCGCTGGCGCAGGCGTTGCGGGCGGCGATTTCCCGCGCACGGGCGCTCAGGCTTGCGCCGAAACTGTCGATCGTCGTCGACGGCGGCGGCCGTTTCCATCTTCAAGACATGGTCGCCGATCTGCGTCTCAGTGCGATCGTCCGGGACAAACGTGTTTTCTGGCTGCTTTCGATCGCCGGCACGGCGCACTCGGCGACGCCCATTGCCCTTCTCAAGGCGCGAGAAGCGGTCGCCGCAGTCATGGATGTGCTGACTGGTCTCAACGCGCTTGGCCCCGCGGCCCGCGGCCGCGACCTCGATGCGGATCGCCTTCGCCAGCTCTGGCCCTCCGACATGGACTTGCCGCCTGCAGGCGACGGCGGCAGACCTTTGCCGCCGGCGGGCATCCATGCTTTCGGCCGTGCTGGCATTGTGCTCGGCCTCGGCCTGGCCTTTGCGCAGACCGATGCGGCCAATCTCACCGCCTTCATCCGGCAGGTCGAGGAGCTTGGGGCCACCGAGATCCGCCTAGCGCCGCGACACGGCCTTTTCGTGCTCGGGCTTTCGAACGAGGCGGCAGCACTGGCGCAGCACCTCGCGCACGCACACGGGTTTCTCGTCTCCTGCGACGATCCGCGCAATCATATAGCGACCTGCGCCGGCCTCGCCTGCGCTTCGGCCCGGATGGACACCAAGGCGACAGCAGCGCTAATGATCGAAGCGGCGCCTGACCTTCTCGACGGTTCGCTTATCGTGCACCTTTCCGGCTGCCGCAAGGGATGCGCCAGGCCGGCGGCCTCTCCGCTGGCGCTCGTCGGTGCGCCATCAGGATATGCGCTTGTCGTAAATGGCACTGCTTCCGTCGCGCCGAGTGCCTACAGGGATGAAAACCGAATACGATCCGCACTGGCCGCTCTCAATAGCCTGGTGCGGCAAAATAAAGACGCTGGCGAATCGGCGCTCTCCTGTCTTACACGGCTCGGGACCGCGCGCATCGCTCAAGCGTTTGAACAGGGATAGAAATGCCTGATTACGATTATATCCGCGATGGCAACGCCATATACCAGCGTTCCTTCGCGATCATCCGGGCAGAAGCCGATCTTTCCGGCTTCTCGGAGGAAGAGGCCGATCTTGCGGTGCGCATGGTGCATGCCTGCGGCTCCGTCGAGGCGGCACGCCAGTTCGTCTTCTCGCCGGACTTCGTCTCCGCGGCGCGCATGGCGCTGAAGAACGGCGCGCCGATTTTCTGCGACGCGGAAATGGTCGCACACGGTGTGACGCGGGCGAGGCTGCCCGCCGGTAACGAGGTCATCTGCACGCTACGCGATCCGCGCACGGCGGAGATTGCGGCCGAGATCGGCAACACGCGTTCGGCCGCGGCGCTCAAGCTCTGGGGCGAGCGGACGGCGGGCTCGGTCGTCGCGATTGGCAACGCGCCGACGGCGCTCTTCTATCTGCTCGAAATGCTGCGCGACGGCGCGCCGAAACCGGCGGCGATTCTCGGCATGCCGGTCGGCTTCGTCGGCGCGGCGGAATCGAAGGATGCGCTCGCCGAGAATTCCTACGGCGTTCCCTTTGCCATCGTGCGCGGCCGACTCGGCGGTAGCGCGATGACGGCGGCGGCGCTGAATTCGCTCGCGAGGCCGGGTCTGTGAGCGCCGGCGAAGTGGGAAGGCTGATCGGTGTAGGAACAGGTCCCGGCGACCCGGAGCTTCTGACGGTGAAGGCGGTCAGGACGCTCGGCGAGGCGGATGTCGTTGCCTATTTCGCCAAGGCCGGGCGCAACGGCAATGGCCGTGCCGTGGTCGAGGGCCTGTTGAAGCCCGACCTAGTAGAGTTGCCGCTCTACTATCCGGTGACGACCGAAATCGACAAGGACGCGGGGGCCTATAAGCGTCAGATTACCGATTTCTACAACGCCTCGGCCGAAGCCGTGGCTGTGCATCTTGAAGCCGGGCGAACGGTCGCGGTGCTGAGCGAGGGCGATCCGCTTTTCTACGGCTCCTATATGCACCTGCATGTGCGGCTTGCCGGCCGGTTCCCGGTCGAGGTCATTCCCGGCATCACCGCCATGTCCGGCTGCTGGTCGCTCGCGGGGCTGCCGCTGGTGCAGGGCGACGACGTGCTCTCGGTCCTGCCCGGCACGATGGGCGAGGGTGAGCTTCAGCGCCGCCTCGCCGACACGGAAGCCGCCGTCATTATGAAGGTCGGCCGCAATCTGCCGAAGATCCGCCGGGCGCTTGCCGCGGCCGGCCGCTTGGAGAGCGCCGTCTATGTGGAGCGCGGCACAATGAAGAACAGTGCGATGGTCCCGCTCGGCGAGAAGCCGGACGACGAGGCGCCCTATTTCTCGCTGGTGCTCGTGCCCGGCTGGAAGGACAGGCCGCGGGAGGACATACGATGACGGGGAGGCTCTTCATCGTCGGCACTGGCCCCGGCAATCCGGCACAGATGACGCCCGAGGCCAAAGACGCGATCGCCGTTGCGACCGAGTTCTTCGGCTATGGCCCTTATCTCGACCGGCTGCAGCTCAGAGCCGACCAGCGGCGCATCGCCTCCGACAACCGCGAAGAGCTGGATCGGGCCGAGGCGGCGCTTGTCCGCGCCAGCGCCGGGGTCGACGTCTGCGTGGTATCCGGTGGAGATCCCGGCATCTTCGCGATGGCGGCGGCCGTCTGCGAGGCGATCGACAACGGGCCTAAGGAGTGGCGGCAGGTGGATCTCACGATCACGCCGGGGGTCACCGCCATGCTTGCCGTTGCCGCGCGTATCGGCGCGCCGCTCGGGCACGATTTCTGCGCCATGTCGCTCTCGGACAATCTGAAACCCTGGGATGTCATCATCAAGCGGCTGAGGCTCGCCGCAGAGGCCGGGTTTGTCATCGCCCTCTATAATCCGATCAGCAAGGCGCGGCCCTGGCAACTTGGCGACGCTTTCGAGGTCCTGCGGCAAGTGCTGCCGGCGCGCGTGCCGGTGATCTTCGGCCGAGCGGCCGGGCGGCCCGATGAGCGCATCGCGGTCATGCCGCTCGGTGAAGCCGATCCCTCCCGTGCCGATATGGCGACCTGCGTGATCATCGGCTCGCCCGAGACGCGGATCATCGCTCGCGATGGAAAGCCGGATCTCGTTTACACGCCGCGGTCCTTCACCGGGGAAAGCCATTGATGGATGCGTTCGAGCGCCTCGTCGCAGTCGCCGACCGTCGCCACGTCGGCGGGCTTGTGGCGCTCGACCATCACCACGTCGAGCCCGAGCTTTCGCGCCGCGGCGATCTTGCCGTAAGTAGCGGTGCCACCGCTGTTCTTGGCGACGACCACGTCGACACCATGCTCACTGAGCAATTCGATCTCGTCGGCCTCCGCGAAGGGACCGCAAGCGAGTATGGCGGTGACGTCCGGAAGGGCGAGCGGGGGCGTAACCGGGTCGACACTGCGCACAATATAGCTGTGCTGCGGCGCCCTTTCGAAGTGGAATGCCTCCTGGCGGCCAATCGCGAGAAACACGCGGCGCGGCGCTTCGCCGAGGGCGGAGACCGCCTTGGCCACGCTCTCGACGCGCGTCCAGCGATCGCCGGCTTCGGCCTCCCATACGGGGCGGCGGAGCGCAAAGAGCGGCGTTCCGGTCGTATCCGCCGCCGCGGCGGCGTTGTGCGATATGCGTGCCGCGAAGGGATGCGTCGCATCTATGAGGAGGGCGATGTTCTCGGCCTTCAGGAAGGCAGCGAGCCCCTCCGCTCCGCCGAAGCCGCCGATGCGCGTCGGCAAGGGCTGCGGGCGCGGGTCGGCCGTGCGGCCGGCAAGCGAGATCGCCGCATCGTAGCGCAGATCGGCTGCGAGGCGCTCAGCCAGCTCACGCGCCTCCGTCGTTCCGCCGAGGATCAGGATGCGAGGTCTGTCCATGGCTGACATGTCGAACAGTGGCTCGGCCATCATTGCCCCTTGGCTCACCATCATCGGTATCGGAGAGGATGGTGTAGCCGGTCTCGGCGACGAGGCCAAGCGGCTCATCGAAGCTGCACCGCTTGTCTTCGGCGGCGCGCGCCACATCGAACTTGCCGCGCCGTTGATCAAGGGCCAGTGCCACATATGGCAGAGCCCCTTCGAAAAATCGGTCGAGGCGATCCTTGTGCGGCGCGGCAGCCCCGTTGTCGTACTCGCCTCCGGCGACCCTTTCCTTTTCGGCGTCGGCGCCACGCTGGCCCGCCGCGTCGATACGAGCGAAATGCGCACCATTCCCGCGCCGTCCGCCTTTAGTCTCGCCGCCTCGCGGCTGGGCTGGGCGCTGCAGGAGGTCGCGACGGTTTCGCTGCACGGGCGCCCGCTCGATCTCATTCGGCCGCATCTACAGCCGGGCGCACGCGTGCTGGCACTGACCTCGGACGAGAACGGGCCGAAGGCGCTTGCCGAACTGCTCAGCGGCAGCGGTTTCGGTCAGTCGTGGCTTACAGTCCTCGAGGCAATTGGAGGGGAGCGCGAGCGCGTCTCCCGTCACATCGCCGTAAGCTTCGCGCTGGAACAGGTCGACGCCTTGAACGTCTGCGCCGTCGAGGTCGTCGCCGATGCGGACGCGCGCGTCCTGCCGCTTGCGAGCGGTCTCGACGATCGGCTCTTCGAACATGACGGCCAGATCACCAAACGCGAGGTGCGGGCTTTGACGCTCTCGGCCTTGGCGCCGCGCAGGGGAGAGCTTCTCTGGGACGTCGGCGCCGGCTCGGGCTCGATTGCCATCGAATGGATGCTTGCCGATCCGGCGATGCGGGCGATCGCGGTCGAGGCGTCATCCGAGCGAGCCCAGCGTATCGGCCGCAATGCGACCCGCTTCGGCGTGCCCGGCTTGGTGGTCGTCGAGGGCGAGGCGCCGGACGCACTGCGAGGCTTGGCCCGCCCGGACGCAATCTTCGTCGGCGGCGGCGGCAGCGAGCCGGGCGTTATGGACGCGGCGATCGCGGCACTTCCCCCGGGCGGACGGCTGGTCGCCAATGCCGTGACAACGGAAATGGAAGCGGTGCTCATCGCTCACCATGCGCGGCTTGGCGGATCACTGATCCGCATCGATGTCGCGCGGGCCGCGCCCGTCGGCTCGATGACGGGCTGGCGCCCGGCCATGCCGGTCACGCAATGGTCGTGGATCAAGGCCTGAAAGATTCTCGAGAGGATAGACTATGACGGTTCACTTTATCGGCGCAGGCCCGGGCGCGGCGGATCTCATCACGGTCAGGGGACGGGACCTGATCGGCCGCTGCCCCGTCTGCCTCTATGCCGGCTCGATCGTCTCGCCGGAACTCCTGCAATATTGCCCGCCGGGCGCCCGCATAGTCGACACGGCGCCGATGTCGCTCGACGAGATCGAGGCGGAATATGTGCGCGCGGCGCAAGCCGGCGAGGATGTGGCTCGGCTGCATTCGGGCGACCTTTCCGTCTGGAGCGCCATGGCGGAGCAGATCAGACGGCTCGAGAAACATGGCATTCCCTATACGATGACGCCGGGGGTTCCCGCCTTCGCTGCCGCCGCGGCGGCGCTCGGTCGCGAACTGACAATTCCGGCGGTGGCGCAGAGCCTCGTGCTGACCCGCGTTTCCGGCCGTGCCTCGCCGATGCCGAACAGCGAGACACTCGCCGCCTTCGGCGCCACGGGCTCGACGCTTGCCATCCATCTCGCCATCCACGCGCTCGAGGTTGTCATCGAGGAGCTTACGCCGCTTTACGGCGCCGACTGCCCGGTGGCGATCGTCGTCAAGGCCTCCTGGCCGGATGAACGCGTCCTGCGCGGCACGCTCGGCGACATCGCCGCGAGGGTCGCCGCCGAGCCGATCGAGCGCACGGCGCTGATCTTCGTCGGCCCGGGTCTCGAAGCCTCGGACTTCCGCGAAAGCTCGCTCTACGACCCCGCCTATCAGCGCCGCTTCCGCGGGCGCGAATAGGCGGAACAGCCGGTCGGCTAACGCTGCGACTGTTCGATCCCCGGGATGCCACGGATCTCTTCGGCGAGGAAGTCGATCAGAAGGCGGACCCGGGCGATGCCCGCGCGCTCCGGAACGATTAGCATGTTGATCGGCACGGACGGCAGAACGTAACCCGACAGTATCGCCTCGAGCCTGCCCGCTGTCAGGAGATCTCCGACAAGCCATTGATGCGCGGGTGCGATGCCGCGCCCGGCGATGAGCGCCTCGCGCGCGGCAAGCCCATGGTCGACCCGCAACCGTCCGCCGAAGGGCACCTCGTGATGATTGCCATCCGGCCCCTGCAGGACAAGCGTGTCGCTACCTGCGACGTTCGACATCCGGATGCCCTCATGGCCGGTCAGATCCCGCGGAACGGCCGGCCTTCCTCGCTCGGCCAGATAGTCCGGCGCTGCCACCAGCAGGCGACGGCTCTGGCCGAGCGCCTTCAGCCGCATCGAGCTGTCGGTGAGCGGACCCAGGCGGAGCGCGATGTCGACGCCCTCGCGCACGAGGTCGACCCGCTCGTCGGTAAGGCTCAAATCGACGCCGATGTCCGGATAGCGGTCCTGAAACGCGAAGATCAGCCGGCTGACATGGAGAACCCCGAAAGCCGCCGTGCACGAGACGCGGACCGTGCCGGCCGGCGCGCCTCTCGTACCTCTTACCTCGTCGCCGGCCTGCTCCACGAGGCGGAGGATTTCGACGCTTCGGGCATAGTAGCGGCTGCCCTCGTCGGTCATCGTCACGCGTCTGGTGGTCCTGGAGAGCAGAGGCACACCGACGGCTTCCTCGAGTTCGCGCAAATGCCTCGTGACGGTCGACTGGCCGACCCCGAGTTCGCGCGCGACCGCCGACAGGCTTCCACGCTCTGCGACGCGGACGAAAGTGCGCATGCGCTCGAGAGTGACGTCGGATTTATCCATTATTCGGCATGATCTTATGCATTCCTTACACGTAGCGGATCGGGCGGACGCTGGCTACCTAGAGGGACGAAAATCTCACCTGGAGAATGATCTATGAAAATTCTGCTCGTCTTTGCTCATCCGGAACCGCGCTCGCTCAACGGAGCGCTTCGCGACGTCGCACTCAACGAACTCGAAGCGCAAGGCCATGAAGTGCGGGTCTCGGACCTCTATGCCCAAGGCTGGAAAGCCGAGGTCGACCGCGCCGACTTCCCCCTGCTGGCGCCCGACGCGCGGCTCGTGCCTGTCGCAGCCTCCAAGAAGGCCTTCGAAACGCAAGCCTTGACGGATGACGTCAAGGCGGAGATCGAGAAGCTCCTATGGGCAGATGTTTTGATCCTCCAGTTTCCACTCTGGTGGTTTTCGATGCCGGCTATTCTCAAGGGCTGGATCGACCGCGTCTTCGCCTACGGCTTTGCTTACGGCGTCGGCGAGCATAGCGACAAGCGCTGGGGTGACCGCTACGGCGAAGGGAAATTGGCGGGCAAGCGCGCGATGCTCATCGTGACCGCCGGCGGCTGGGAGGAGCACTATTCCGCCCGCGGCGTGAACGGCCCGATCGATGACCTCCTGTTCCCTATCAACCACGGCATCCTCTACTATCCGGGCTACGACGTGCTTCCTCCATTCGTCGCCTATCGCGTCGATCGTTTCGACGAAGCGGCTTTCGAGCCGCTGGCCGAGCGCCTGCGCGAGAGGATGCGGAGGCTCGGCTCGACCCCGCCCATTCCCTATCGGCAACAGAATGGCGGCGACTATCTGATCCCGAGCATGCAGCTCCGTCCCGGCCTCAGCGAAGCAGGCGCAACCGGCTTCGCGCTTCACCTCAACGATGCGCGCGAGACGTTTCGTCAGGCAGGTGAGTAGCTATTCCTCATCGAGTGCGGGTCTCGGCTTTCGGGGAACGTCCTGCCGTTCCTCGAACCGGTCGCGGTAAAGGGCTGCCTGGCCGAGCAGCATCAGCGTTACGGGCGTCGTCACCGTAACGAAGAAGATGATCAGCAGCTCATGGAAGACCCAGCGGCCCTGCAACACGGCGAAGCAGAGGATCGACGCCAGGCAGATGAGGATCGTGCCGCCGCTGGTCGCGATTGTCGGGGCGTGCAGGCGCTCATAGAAATCGGAAAGACGCAGAAGGCCGAGCGACCCGACCAGAGTGGTCGTCGCGCCTAAAAGCAACAGCGCGCACACCGCAATCGCCGCCCAGGGCGGCAGGTCGGTCAGGTGGCTCATTCGATCACCTCGCCGCGCATGAGGAACTTGGCGAGCGCGATCGAAGAGGCGAAGCCAATCACGGCAATGATCAGAGCCGTTTCGAAGTAGACGGTGTTCGCGGTCCGGATGCCGAAGCTCAAGAGCAAGAGCATCGCGTTGACGTAAAGCGTATCGAGGCCGAGGATGCGGTCCTGCGCCCGCGGTCCCCTGGCGATGCGGTAGAGCGCGAAGGCCATGGCGAGCGCCAGCATGCTCTGCGCGAGAAGCACGGACCAGATGATCGCAAGCTCGATCATTGGAATATCTCCTTCAGTTCGGCCTCATAACCCTTGACGGTTCGCCGCCACAGGGCCTCGTTCTCGATGTCGAGCACGTGGATGAGTACCGTTTTCAGGCGGCGGTCATATTCGAGCCAGGCTGTTCCGGGCGTGGCTGTCACGATGCAGGCGAGCAGCGCCAACGCGTTTTCGTCCTCGAGATCGAGATCGACGGTCAAGAAGCCGGCATTGGCCGAACGCCTGCGCGAGCGCAGGATAATGCCGGTGACGGCAATATTCGACCGTATGATGTCCCCCACGACGTGAACGGCAAGCCCGAAGGCGCGTCCCAGACGGTGCAGATTGGACCGCGCGGGCTGCAGCTTGAGCGTCACCCAGGCGAGCACCGCGCTCAGAACCAGGCCCAGCAGGATCGAGCCCGGTGCCACCGACTGGTTGAGCAGCAGCCACATGAGGAACAGGCCGATCGAAAGCAGCGGGTAGGGAAGCCAGGTGCGCATCGGCTAATTGCCTCCCGTCCTTGGCGCCGAAAGCACCCGCTCGCTGTGAACGAGGGGCGAGAGCAGATCGTCGGCGGTCGCCTGCATGTAGCGCATGGCGGGCCCCGCCTGCAGGCTCAGGAAGATGCAGGCGCCGAGCAGAACGAGAACGGGCGCGATCTCGATGACGACGACACGCGGTATCGTGCCCTCGATGGAGGCCCAGAAGGTGCGGATGCCGATGCGGTTCATGGCGATCATCGCGGCCAGGCCCGACAGGATGATGAGCAATACATAGGTCCAGTCGGCCGCCGATGTCGCGGCTGCAAGATCCGCGCTCGGGCCGTCGAAGAGGCCATGCAGCAGCGCGAACTTGGCGATGAAGCCCGAAAGCGGCGGCAGGCCGGACAAGAGCACCGCGCATAGGCAGAAGCAGAGGCCGAGCACAGCCATCGTCCCGGGTATCGCGACGCCGACCTCTTCCTCTTCTTCATCCTCGTCGAAGTCGCCATAGGCTTCCATCGTCACCGCCAGCACGTCGGCGCCGGCATCTCGGCCGCGTTCGACGAGCTCGATGAGCAGGAAAAAGGCGGCGATCGTCAGTGTCGAACTGACGAGATAGAAGAGCGCGCCTGCCAGCATCCCCTGATGCCCGAGGCCTAGCGCGGCAAGCAACGTTCCGGAAGAGACAAGGACCGAATAGCCCGCGAGGCGACCCATCGCCTGCGAAGCAAGCACGCCGATCGCGCCGTAGGCGATCGTCAGCATGCCGCCAGCGACGAGCCAGTCCTGACCGAAGCCGGTCGAGGCTCCCGCCGCGGCGCCGAAGACGAGCAGATGCAGGCGGATGATGATGTAGATCCCGACCTTGGTCAGGACCGCGAAGACGGCAGCGACCGGCGGCGTCGCCGCCGCATAGGCCGTCGGCAGCCAGAAGCTCAAGGGCCACATGCCGGCCTTGACAAGGAAGGCGACGCCGAGAATGGCGGCGCCCGCTTCCACGAAATTTCTGTTTTCTGGGGCAAGCGTTGCGAGTTTCGTTGCGAGATCCGCCATGTTGAGCGTGCCGGTCACCCCGTAGATCAGGCTTACGCCGATCAGGAACAGCGCCGAGGCGGCGAGGTTGATGGCGATATAATGCAGCCCCGCTTTGACGCGCATGGGACCGGAGCCATGCAGCAGCAGGCCGTAGGACGCCGCCAGCATCATCTCGAAGAAGACGAAGAGGTTGAACAGGTCGCCCGTCAGGAAGGCACCGTTGAGCCCGGCGACGAGAAGCTGGCACAGCGAGTGGAAGTGGTGGCCCGCCGTGTGCCAGCGCGCCATGGAATAGACCTGGGCGGCGAGCGCGAGGCCGCTCGCAAGGCACAGCATCAGCGCCGAAAGCCGGTCGAGAACGAGGACGATGCCGAAGGGCGCAGGCCAGTTGCCGAGCTGGTAGACACCCGTTCCGGGCGGGCCGCCCGCCGCTGCAAGGCGCACGAGGATCATCGTGACGACGAAGACGACGAGCGTTGAGACGAAACCGATGGCGCCTTTGAGCGTGCGCTTGCGCTCGTCGATCGGGATCAGCACCGCCGCCACGGCGAGCGGCACGAGGATCGGCAGGACCAGGAGATGTTGCAGCCACTCAATCACCGCGCTGCTCCCTCCCGTCGACGTGGTCTGTCCCGGTGAAGCCGCGCGAGGCGAGCAGCACGACGAGGAAAAGCGCGGTCATGGCGAAGCCGATGACGATTGCCGTCAGCACCAGCGCCTGCGGAACGGGATCGGTGTATCGAACGAGGTCGCCGACGCCGCCCGGTTCGAGCACCGGCGGGGCGTTTACCTTCAACCTGCCCATGCCGAAGATGAAGAGATTGACGGCAAAGGAGAGCAGCGAAAGCCCAATGATCACCTGATAGGTTCTCGGCCGCAGAAGAAGATATACGCCGGATGCCGTCAGCACGCCAATGCCGGTGGAGAGAACGAGCTCCATTACTCTGCCGCCTCCTTCTCCGGACGTGTGGCTCGGGTGTGTGCGCGAGGCGCGCGCACCGACTGGTGCGCCAGCGCAATAAGCATGAGCACGGTTGCGCCGAGCACGAGCGAGAATACTCCGAGGTCGAAGAGGATGGCGCTCGCGACTGGCACCTTGCCGATGATCGGCAGGGTCGCATATTCGGCGCGCGAGGTGAGGAACGGATAACCGAAGAGCCATGATCCTGCGCCCGTGGCGACGGCAATCAGGAGACCGATGCTCATCCAACGAAGCGGATGAATGCGCAGCCGCTCCTCGACCGAGCGGGTCCCGCCCGACATGTACTGCAGGATGAAGCCGATCGACATGGCAATACCCGCGGCAAAGCCGCCGCCCGGGAGGTCATGCCCGCGCAGGAAGAGAAAGGCGGCGAGCATGCCGGTCACCGGGAACATCCAGCGCATGATCACGGAGGGGACGAAGAGGTATTCGGCGACACTGTCGCCCGCGGTGCGGTCGGGATGGTCGTCATCGAAGGCGTTCTGCACCCTTTGCTGTTCCGGTGTTTCGAGGCTGTCGGCCTGCGGTCGGAAGCGCAGGAGGAGCGCAAACACCGTCAGCGCGACGATGCACAAGACGGCGATTTCGCCAAGCGTGTCGAAGCCGCGGAAATCGACGAGGATGACGTTGACGACGTTGGTTCCGCCACCCTCCTGGTAGGCGCGGGCGAGGAAGTAGTCGGCAACGGTCTCGGGGAGCGGTCGCGTCATCACCGTATAGGAGATGAGCATCAGTCCTCCGCCGGCGATGATCGCGAGCAGGAAGTCGCGCAGGCGCCGGGCGCGGGTTCGCAGCGGAATGTCTTCGGCGGTCTCCGGCCCCGCGATGCGTTTCGGCAGCCAGCGCAATCCGAGCAGGATGAGCACGGTGGTGACGATCTCCACGAGAAGCTGGGTGACGGCGAGATCCGGCGCGGACAGCCAGACGAAGGTGATGCAGGTAACGAGCCCCGCGCCGCCAAGGAGCACGAGCGAGGCGAGGCGATGGAACTTCGCCATGAAGGCCGAGCCGACAGCGCAGGCTATACCGACCGCCCAAAGCAGCGCGAAGGCGGGATCGATGCCGCGGATCACGAGTGGGGGTAGGGTGAAGCCGCGGGTGAGAAGGGGCGACGCCCCTGCCACAAGGGCAAGAAAAACAAGGAGGCGCATCTGCGGCTGCAGGCGGCGCGTGCCGAGCTGCTGCTCGAGCGAGCGCGCCCATTTCCACGAAAGGGTCACCAGAACGCGTTCGAAGATGCGCTGCCCCTCGAGCAGGCGGAAGACCGGCGGTCCCTCTATGCCGGTCGCGAGATAGGAGCGCATCAGAAAATAGAGGCCGACGCCGCCCGAAAGCGCGACGAAGCTCATGATCAGCGGGATGTTCAGGCCGTGCCAGACCGCAAGGCTGTAGTCCGGCGTTGCGTCGCCGAGGATCGAGATGACGGCAGTATGCAGGAAGGGGCCGATCGTCTGGGCGGGGATAATCCCGACGACGAGGCAGGCGAGCACCAGAAAATCGATCGGTGCCCGCATCCAACGCGGCGGTTCGTGCGGCTTGCGCGGCAGGTCCGTTGGAGTCGGACCGTAAAAGACGCTGTGAATGAAGCGGAGCGAATAGGTCACGGCGAACATGCTGGCGATCGTCGCGACATAAGGCGTTGCCGTGTCGAGCGGGTTGACGAGGTGCGTTTCGATCGCCTCGGCGAAGAACATCTCCTTCGACAGGAAGCCGTTCAGCAGCGGCACGCCGGCCATGGCGGCGCTGGCCACCATGGCGAGCGTCGCCGTGATCGGCATGAATTGGAAGAGCCCGCTCAGCCTACGCATGTCGCGCGTGCCGGTTTCATGGTCGATAATGCCGGCCGCCATGAAGAGCGAAGCCTTGAAGGTGGCATGATTGACGATGTGGAAGACCGCGGCGACGGCGGCGAGCGGGCTGCCGAGGCTCAGGAGCACGGTGATGAGCCCGAGATGGCTGATCGTTGAATAGGCGAGCAGCCCTTTCAGGTCCTGCTGGAAGATCGCGAAATAGGCCCCGAGCAGCAAAGTCGTCAGGCCCGCGAGGCCGACGAGCCAGAACCAGGCCTCGGTGCCGGCCATCACCGGCCAGAGTCGCGCAAGCAGGAAGACGCCGGCCTTCACCATTGTCGCCGAATGCAGATAGGCGGAGACCGGCGTCGGCGCCGCCATGGCGTGCGGCAGCCAGAAGTGGAACGGGAACTGAGCGCTCTTCGTCAATGCGCCGAGCAGGACCAGGATGAGCACCGTCACGTAGAGCGGATGGTTGCGGATCGCGTCGCCGGACGCGAGCACCGCGTCGAGATCGTAGCTGCCGACGATCCGACCGATGATCACCAGTCCGACCAGCATGGCGAGACCACCCATGCCGGTCATGGTCAGCGCCATGCGGGCGCCGTCGCGGGCGTGTGCATTGTGATGCCAGTAGCCGATCAGCAGGAAGGAGACGATGCTCGTAAGCTCCCAGAAGACCGCAAGCAGGATGAGGTTGCCGGAAAGGACGACGCCGAGCATCGAGCCCATGAAGGCGAGGAAGAGCGCGAAGAAGCGCGGCACCGGGTCTTCCTCGGCCATGTAGTAGCGGGCGTAGAGAACGACGAGCACTCCGATCGCCGTGATCAGCGCGCAAAACAGCCAGGCGAAGCCATCCATCCGGAGCGTGAAGTTCAGGCCGAGCTCGGGGATCCACTCGAGCTGATAGCGAAGCACGTTGCCAGAGGCGACGATGGGGTAGAGGCCGGCCGTCACCAGGAAGCAGACGAGAGCGATGGCGCCCGCGAACCAGGCTGTGGCACCACGTTGATCGGACGGAAAGAAGATTGCGATGAGGCTTCCCGCGAAGGGGGCGAGAATGAAAACCGAAAGCAATTTCTCCGCGTATTCGATCGTTCCGTCCCCTTATGGGTGTGTTGGAGATCGGGACTCCCGGTCCCGTAAGGACTGCCGCCGAGCGGCGGTCGCAGAAGGTGCCTACTGCATGTTTCCTTAAATCGTAGCCGATTTAAGGATAAAACATGCAGCATTTCAAAGTGCTACAGCGACCTTTGCGCGTCTAAGGCGCGCGGCGCTGTAGATCATCCGCGAAGCGGCAGAAAGCATATGTTTTTATGACTTTTTTCCGGACGGCTGCCAAGACTCGGCGGCAAGAAAAAGACCTGCGCCGAGCGACTTTTGCGGTCGTTGCGCCGTCACGTCGCAGTCAGGCGGCGCGCCATCTCCGCTCGAAGACGAAGGTGGCAAGATCGTTGGCGCTCATCGGCCGGGCGAAGGCATAGCCCTGCAATCCATGGCACTCCAGCTCTTTCAGGATATGGGCATGGTCGAGTGTTTCGACGCCCTCGGCGATGACCTCGATGCCGAGCGATGTGCCGATGTCGATGATCGACTCCACGAGCCGGCGCTCAGCCGGAGAGTCGAGGATAGGCAGCACCAGTTGGCGGTCGATTTTCAGGCGGCGCGGTGTGAGTTTCAGAAGGCTCAAGATCGAGGCATAGCCGGTGCCGAAGTCGTCGATCTCGATGTCGATGCCGAGTTCCTTGATGCGCCGGATATTCGACATGACCGTGACGTCGTTCTCGTCGAAGGAGATCGATTCAAGCAGTTCGAATGAGAGCCGCCCTTTCGGTATGGACATCTGCTCCAGCCGGGCGACGAGGCCCTCGTCCCGCAGACGCGAGTAGGAAAGGTTGACCGAAACCTTGGGGATGTGAATGCCGTTCGCCTCCCAGCGGCAGATCTGGAAGAGCGCCTGTTCCAGGATCTTCTGGTCGATCGCGGCGACCACGTTGATGTCTTCCGCCGTCTTGAGGAAGGCATGCGGTCCGATTAGCCCCTTGGTCGGATGATCCCACCGCGCCAGGGCTTCGACGCCAATGATTTCCAGCGACTTCGGAGAGAACTGCGGCTGGAAATAGGCGACGAATTCATTCTGCTCCAGCCCGCGCAGGATCTCGTCGGCCGTCTGCTTCGTCTGGAAGACGGCTGTTTTCAACGCGCCGGTGAAGGTTTCGTGCCGGTTGCGGCCGCGGCGCTTGGCCTCGTAAAGGGCGATATCGGCATTGACGAGAATCTGGGAAAGCTCGTCCGCCGCGGCAGTTTGCGCGGCGATGCCGATGCTGACCCCGATGCGGCACTCCTGATCCTTGTAACGAACGGGCGAGCTCATCGCCTCGATGATGCGCGAAGCCAGCGCCGCATCCTCTTCGGAGCTGCCGCCTGCGCGAATGATGACGAACTCGTCGCCGCCGATCCGGGCGACGAAGTCGCTCTCCCGCGCGTTCGAGCGCAGGAGCCCGGCGGCGTGCCTCAGAATTTCGTCCCCGGCCGCATGGCCCATCGTATCGTTGATCTGCTTGAAGCGGTCGAGATCGATGTGGAAGATACTGAGCCTGGCACCGGCGTCGAACTTTCGGACGCGGTCGGCGAGGATCTGGTCGAGGAAGCGGCGGTTCGGCAGGCCGGTCAGCGGATCGTGCAGCGCGTTGAATTCCATGCGGTGGCGAGCGGCTTCCAGCTCGGCGCTGTGGGCTTCGGCGAGGCGTTTGGCCTCCGATAGGGTCGCGCGCGTCTCGACGTCGGCCGTGACGTCCCAGTTGACGCCGACGATCTTCCTGTTGCCGTTGGCCCCGACATAGGTCGAACCGATGGCACGGATGTGGCGGATCTCGCCGCTTGGCAGGCGGATGCGAAATTCGGTGTTGTAAGCGCTGCCCGTCGCCAGCGCCTCGGCGAATTCCGCTTCGGCGCGCGCGAGATCCTCCGGATGCAGCGTGTCCCTCCAGTCGTCATAGACCTCGCGCATCGAAGATCCGATGCCGTAAAGCTCCTTCATGCGGCTGTCCCACAGGAGCTTGCCGCTGTCGATATCGAGCTCCCAGACGCCGATCTCGGAGGTGTCGAGGGCGATCTTCAGCCGGTGGGACAGCTCCTGTAGCTGGTCCTTGTTCTGCCGCAGGGCGCGCATGTTGTCTTGTCGTTCGGTCGTCAAATGCCCGGTCACGATCATCGGGACGACGATCATGAGGCCGCCGAGCAGGATGAGCAGTCGAACCAGCCAGGCATTCTGCGGCGTGGTCGGCCAGCCGCCCTTCGGTATGGCCGCCATTCGCCAGGTGCCGCCGGGCAGCATCACGTTCAGCTCCACCGGCGCCTTATCGAAGATCGCTGCATCGCCAAAGAAAATCGCGCCACCTCGACCTTGGCCGTCACGGCCGGCAATGGCGATGTCCAGACCGAGCGTAGAGGAGACCAGGCCGCTGTCGCGGTAGAGCCGGTCGATATCGATGACCGCTGAAATCAGGCCCCAGAAACGCTCGCGGCCGCCGGCACTCGTCGTCACCGGAAACCGGCCGATCAGTCCGCGTCCGCCCTGGACGAGATCGACCGGGCCGGCAAGCACCATCTTTCCGGTGGCCACCGCACGCATGACGGATCCGCGTTGCTTGTCATTGGTGCGGTAGTCGAGCCCGATCGCCTTTTCGTTGCCTGCTACCGGATAGACCATCGAAACGACCAGGCCAGGCGCGGCCGCAAGGTTGCGCAGTTGCGAACGCTCGCTGAAAATGCTTCGGGCCAGGTCACTGAACCGAGGCTGTTGCATGTCGGGCTCGGTCGCGACCGTGCCGATCAGACCGCGGACGAGCTGGACGTTTCCGTTGATATAGGTCTCCAGTTTGGAGCGGATCGGATTCAACTCGTCGGCCACGATCGAACGCATGCGGGCGTCCGAAATGATCCGGTTCTGATTGTCGGCGAGGATGCCGGCAATCAGAACAACAAAGGTCGCGATCATTGCCGGCAGATAATTGAGCGTCAGAAATCGCGAGAGGCGGGATTTCCCAAGATGCTGAAGATTTGTTTCTGACACAAGACGGCCCTGCGAATGCGAACTGGTGCGTTAGTCAGCTTGAATATTCCAAACTCTCCTTAACAATTCTTCATTCGCATTCGCTGAAATAGCTGAGTTCGCTTTAGCTCCTTTGTTTTTGAGCATGTCGATGTCCCAAAAGCGCTGCACACTTTTGGGCGACATGCACTAGGCTTTTATCCCGATCATCGCTTGCAAGGTCTCCAGCCTGTCGGCGTCGCGGGGCAGCTTGTCGGGCCTGAGCCGCGCGATGCGCGGAAAACGCATGGCCACGCCTGACTTGTGCCGGGTCGAGCGGTTGAGACCTTCGAAGGCAACCTCGACGACGAAGCCGGCGTCGGGCTCGGCGCGCACCGCCCGCACGGGACCGAAGCGCTCGACCGTGTTGTCGCGCACGAAACGGTCGAGGATTTCGAGTTCGGCGTCGGTGAAGCCGAAATAGGCCTTGCCGACGGGCACCAGACTGGTCACGCCTTCGCTCTCGGCCCAGACGCCGAAGGTGAAATCGGAATAGTAGCTGGACCGCTTGCCGTGGCCGCGCTGAGCATACATCAGCACGGCATCGATGTTGAACGGCGCCCGCTTCCACTTGAACCAGGGGCCCTTCGCTCGTCCGGCCACGTAGGGCGAATCGAGTCGCTTCAGCATCACGCCCTCGATCACGGGATCCGGAGGGTCGGAGCGCAGGCGGTCGAGTTCTTTCCAGGTCGAGAAGGCGACGAGAGGCGAGAGATCGAAATGCTGGGGCGAGGCGGCCTCGATCAGAGCCGACAAGGCCTCGCGGCGGACGCGAAAGGGCTCGGGCCGGATGTCACGCTCGCCTGAAAAGAGGATGTCGTAGCCGCGAACGAAGGCGGGATAATCCTCCAGCAGCTTGCGGCTGACGGTCTTGCGGTTCAGCCGTTGCTGCAAGTCGGCGAAGGTGGCGGTCGCGCGGTTGCTGCGCATCGTTCCGCCGACCAGCAGCTCGCCGTCGATCACGCCGGAAAAGTCGGCCGCTTCGAGGATCTCCGGAAAGGCGGCCGAGATCTCGTCGCCGCTACGCGAATAGAGGCGCCGAAGCCCGCCGACATTGGCAAGCTGGACGCGGATGCCGTCCCATTTCCATTCCGCCGCGAAGTCGGCCGGATCGAGCCCCTCGAGATCGCCCTCGCCAATCGGCGTCGCAAGCATGACCGAGTGGAAGACGGCGGGTGTCTTCAGTACCGGCATTTCCGCCTGGCCGGTCAGCCAGAGGAAGAGGGGCAGATAAGGCGGCGCCAATCCGTGCCAAAGCGTTTCGATCTCGCCCACTTCCTTGCCGCCCATTTCCGCCAGCGCCTGCTTGGCGAGCCGCGCCGAGGCGCCGATCCGCAAGCCTCCGGTGACGAGTTTCAGCAGCGCAAATCGGCCGGAGGTGTCCAGCCGGTCCAGCATGTCGCGGACGAGCGAACGCACCTCGGAACGCCCCGCTCTCTGAAGCCGCTCGACAGCCTCGCCGAGCGAAATGTCTGCAGGCGCAATACCCTCCGGAGGCTCCCAGGCAAGCGAAACCGTTTCCGCGAGGTCGCCGACATAGTCGTAGGAGTAATGGAACAGTACCTCGTCCATGCGTTCGAGCAGCAGGTCGCGGATGAGCGCCGGCTTCACCGTGTTGAGCGAGAGCGTCCCGGCGATCGCCGCGAGCGCGTAGCCCCGGCTCGGATCGGGGGTGCTGCGGAAATAATCGGCGAGCAGCCGTATCTTGCCGTTCCGTTGCGGCGTCAGAACGAGGCGGTCGAGGAGTTCGGCGAAGGTTTTCATCCGTCATTCTCCCTCGTCCTCGTAACCGACCAAGTGGAGCGGGCGTGCCGGGATGCCCTGCAACTCGCACCAGCGTACCAACGCTTCCTCGCGGCCGTGCGTCACCCAGACCTCCGCCGGCGCGACCTCGCGTATCGTCTCCGTCAGTTCCGCCCAGTCGCAATGATCGGATATGACGAGCGGCAACTCGACGCCGCGCTGCTTGGCCCGCTGGCGGATGAGCATCCAGCCGGAGGCGAAGCTGGCAAGCGGATCGGCGAAGCGCCGCGCCCATCGCTCGGCGAAGGCCGCCGGCGGGCCGATGACGATCATCCCGGCGAAGTCCTGGCGGCTTTCGGGGCCGAGGGTCGCCGGACGGATATCGCCGAGGTCGATGCCTTGGCTCTGGTAATAATCGCAGAGCTTCGCGAGCGCACCATGGATATGGATCGGCTCGTCGTAGCCCTGCCGCCGCAGGAGCGCGATAACGCGCTGGGCCTTTCCGAGCGCGTAGGCGCCGACCACATGGGCGCGCTCGGGAAACTGCTTCAGCGACATGAGGAGGCGTGCAATCTCTCTTTCGTCGTCCGGGTGGTGAAACACCGGCAGGCCGAAAGTCGCCTCGGTGATGAAGACATCGCAGCTGATCGGCTCGAAGGGCGGGCAGGTCGGATCCGCCCTCCGCTTGTAATCGCCGGAGACGACGATCCGCGTCCCGTCCGCCTCGACGCATACCTGCGCCGAACCGAGCACATGCCCGGCCGGCCGGAAAGTGACCCTCACGCCGTTGATCGCGATCGTTTCGCCGAAGCGCGCTATTGTGCTAGCGCCGCAGAAGCCATCGCCATAGCGCAGACGCATGATGTCCAGCGTCTCGCGCGTCGCGAGGACATGACCATGACCGGCGCGCGCGTGATCGGAATGTCCATGCGTGATGAGCGCCCTCTCGACCGGCTGCACCGGGTCGATATAGAAGTTCCCGAGTTCGCAGTAGAGCCCTTTTGGGGCGGGGTAGAGCAACTTGTCCGGCTTCATGCCGAGAAAGATAGCCGGCGCTGGCGTATCTGCCAGCTATCCGCGCAAGTTTTTCGGTGTGCGTTACGGCCGTTCGGGCGTGCCGCGACCTGCCAAGACCCCTCCCAAACCCCTCCCCACAGGTGGGGGGGCTTACTGGCCGCACCGTCTCCGTCTCATCCAGACCTTTGCGTCAGGTGCGAAGGTTGGCAAACCGCAGGCGAGCGCCGCGAGCGCTGAAGCCTCTCCCACCTGTGGGGGAGGGGTTGGGGAGGGGCTTTTTTGGGGGCTAAAGCCCGTTCGCTAGTGTTTCACCGATGAGTTTCAACACCGCGCCGGCATCGATGCCCATGCAGGCCTGCTGGCTCGGCAGTCCGTCCCAGGCATTCGGGGGGAAAAGCCGCCCATCCGGCTTCTGGATCGTCTGACCGTCGGCGACGCCGCCGCATACTACGCGGATGGCGCCGCTACGGGTTCGGAACAGGTCCGGCGCGACGACATAGGCGCAGGCGCAACTGTCGTGAACGACCATGCCGTCCTCGACATGCTGCTCGTAGAAGTCGACGTAGAATTGCGAGATGTCATAAAGAAGCCTGGCCGGCGCGCCGCCGCGCTCGGCGATGTCGGAGAGCATGGCGCGTGTCATCACGGTCCGCATCGTCACGTCGAGCCCGATGACGGTCACGGGCCAGGGTGATGTCATCACGAGATCCGCCGCTTCCGGGTCACCGTGGATGTTGGCTTCCGCGGCCGGGGTGATGTTGCCCGGAACGTCAAAGGCGCCGCCCATGATCACGACGCTCTTCACGAGGGTGGCGATGTCGGGGTCGTCACGAAGCGCCCGCGCCAGATTGGTCATGCGGCCGACGGCGACGAGCGTCACCTCGCCGGGATTGGCGCGAACCGTGTCGATGATGAAGCGATGCGCGGGCCGCGGGTCGAGCGGCATGTCGATCTCGCTCGGCACGTCGATATTGCCGAGTCCGTCATCGCCGTGAACGCTCGTGGGCCAGCCGACATGCGGCCGTCCGGAATCGAGAGTTTCGCCGATCCCCTTTGCGACCGGTGCCGCGATATCCCAGGACCGCTTGAGAAAAAGCGCGTTGCGGGTGGTCGTCTCGACCGAGGCGTTGCCGAAAACCGTGGTGATGCCGACGAGGTCGATGGCCGGATGGCGGTGCAGGAAGAGAAGGGCCATGGCGTCGTCGACGCCCGGGTCAGTATCGAAAATAACCTTGTGCATGCGTCTTCTCTTCCTCAAAGGCGGCCGCCGGCTGCGTCCTGTTCGTAACGTCGTGAAGGCGGCAAATGGACAAGGCGCGAGCGAAAGTCAATCGCTTGCGTCGGCGTTCCGGTGGTTAAAGCGGCATGCTGCAGCCGCATGCTTTCCCGCTTAAACTTTCCGAAAGGTGGTTGGCCTATCGTTGAGGGAGCCCTTAAGTTTTTCTTGCAACCTTGACGACGACAGCGGAGCCGCCCCGTGAAGGCAATCCTCAGCAAATTGCGCCCGTCGAAGCGGCTGGTGGTCATCCTGTCCGCCGCGTTCGGGGTCTCTGCTGCCTCCGGCGCCGCCGCCGTCTATGTCGGCCGCGACCAGATACTCAGCCGATTTGCGGAGCCGTCCGCTTCCGGTCTCGAATGCACGGCGCTCAGGACGCTGAAGCTCGACCACAACGGCCAACGCTGGATCCGCATGCATGTGAAGACGGACAGAGCGGGCGGACCGGAGCGGATCAGAACGGCGCTGCGCGTCGTCGGCGCGCTCGCCAACAAGGAAAAGGCAGACCTCTATCAAGTGGTCGTACTCGATGCGGCGGGTCCAGAGGATCGCGCCGGCGCGCGCGGCGCGGCGGTCGGAGCGGACGTGCTCTTCGCTCCCGGCCCGCGCAGCGTCCCAGGTATGGATGAGCCGTTCCGCGCCTCCTACAACGAGGCCATGGCCAATGCGGCCGGCATGTTCCGCGGCAAGCTCGTCACGCTCGGGTTGGACGAGGTACGCGCCATCATGGCCAGGATGGACGATCGCTCCTTATGCATTGATCCGGCAGCGGCGGAGATGGAAGGTGCGGATACCGCGCCAGCAGCCAAGGAGACGACCGCGGATGCCGAAGGGCACGGCGGCCACTAGAGCAATTCCATGAAGAGATAGCGGTTTCCCGTTCGGAATTGCGCAGTTTCAAAGAGTTAGCTCACAAACGGAAAGCCCACCGCTTGCGCGATGGGCGTGTCTCCGAGCGGCTGTCGCTGGCTTAATCGGCCTTGTGGCGTCGTGCCGGGAAGAGAATGACGTCGCGGATCGACGGCGAGTTGGTGAGCAGCATGATCAGCCGATCGACGCCGATGCCCAAGCCGCCGGCGGGCGGCATGCCCTGGTCCATCGCGTCGAGGAAGTCCTCGTCCAGCGTCTTTTCCTTCTCACCGCGGGCATGCGACTGCTCCATCTGCTCGACCATGCGGGCGCGCTGCTCGACCGGGTCGTTGAGTTCGGAGAAGGCGTTGCCGATCTCCCAGCCGTTGCAATAGGTCTCGAAGCGCTCGACGAGCCGCGGTTCACCCGGCACTTCCTTGGCGAAGGGCGAGATGTCCTTCGGGAAATGGATAACGTGGGCCGGCTGGATCAGGGTCGCCTCGACTTTCTCCTCGAAGATGAAGGCGAGGACTTCGCCCCAGGTCGCATCCTTCTCGACCTCGATCCCGGCATTGCGGGCTGCCTGGCGCGCTTCCTCGTCGCTCTGGATCGCAAGGAAGTCGACACCGGTTGCGTCCTTGACGGCAGCCGGCATGGAGACGCGCGGGAACGGTCCCTTGAAGGAGAGCTGCTTGTCGCCGAACTCGAACTCGGTTTTGCCGTGGACCGTCAGCGCCAGCGTCTCGAACAGCCGTTCGACGAGGCCCATCATGTCGTCGTAATCGGCGTAGGCCCAGTAGCACTCCATCATCGTGAATTCCGGATTGTGCCGGGTAGAGACGCCTTCGTTGCGGAAATTGCGGTTGATCTCGAAGACCTTGTCGGTGAGGCCCGATACCAGCACGCGCTTCAGGTAGAGCTCGGGCGCGATGCGCAGATACATGTCGAGCTTCAGCGTGTTGTGATGGGTCTTGAAGGGCTCGGCCGTGGCACCGCCGTAGATCGGCTGCAGCATCGGCGTTTCCACTTCCATGAAGCCTTCGTCCTCGAGGAAACGGCGAATGCCTGAGACGATGCGGCTTCTCTGCTGGAAGCGGAGCTTCGATTCCTCGTTGACCATGATGTCGAGATAGCGCTTACGGTAACGCGTCTCGATGTCGGCAAGTCCGTGATACTTTTCCGGCATCGGCAGCAGCGACTTGGTCAGCATCGTGATCTGCTGCGCGTTGATCGTCAGCTCGCCGCGCTTCGTACGGCGGACAACGCCGGTGACGCCGATGATGTCGCCGAGGTCGATCATCGGCAGGAGCGCACGTGCCTCTTCCGGCGTCGTGTCCTTGTGCGAGAAGATCTGGATCTTGCCGGAGGCGTCATGGATGTCCATGAACATGCCGGAATTGCGCGAAGAATAGACGCGTCCCGCGACGGTTACGACGTCCTGCGTTTCGGTATCCGGCACGAGGTCCTGGTATTTCGAAGCCAGTTCCGCATTGGTCATCGTCCGGTGGAAATGCGCCGGATAGACATCGCCGATCTGCTCGCGCAGGAGGTTCAGCTTTTGGGCGCGTACTTCCGTCGCGTCGGACGAGAGGCCGGCGGTTTCTGTCTTGTCGTTCATGGTCCTGTCCTTACTTTCCGCTGCCCACCATGGAGGCGACCACCTGCGCGGCGACCTTCAGCCGTTGGCGCACGACGGAGCGGCCGAGCAGCTCCATCGAATCGAACAGCGGCAGCGAGCGCTGCGAGCCCGAGACGGCGACGAACAGGGGAGCGACGACCGCTTTCAGCTTCTTGCCCATGCGCTCGGCGCTGGCGCGCAGTTCCGCTTCGATCGATTCCTTGTTCCACTCGAAGATCTTTTCGAGATCCGGCTGGACGGTGTTGAGGACTTCGAGCATCTCCTCGGGCGAGGTCTTGACCCCGGCAAAGGCCGCCGGCTGCAGGCCGAGATCCGACTTGAAGAGGAAGCCGGCAAGATCCGGCAGCTCGCCGAGCTTCGAAATGCGAGACTGCGACAGCTTCAGACCTTCGTTGAGACGATCGTTCTCCGACGCCCAGGAGAAGACCCGTGCGGCGAACTCCTGCTCGGAGAGCTTTTCGCGGATCCAGCGGGCATTCAGCCAGTCGAGCTTCTGGATGTCGAAGATCGCGCCGGCCTTCGAAAGGTTTTCCGGATCGAACTTCTCAGCCAATTCCTCCATCGTCAGCAGTTCCTCGCCTTCGGCGATCTGGATGAAGAACAGGCCGAGGAAGTTCATCAGCGCTTCGGGCAGATAGCCGAGCGCCGTGTAATAGGAGATCGAGGTCGGGTTCTTGCGCTTCGACAGCTTCGACTTGTCGGCATTGCGCATCAGCGACAGGTGCATGAACTTCGGCGGTTCGAGGCCGAGATACTGATAGATCAGGATGTGCTTCGGCACCGAGGCGAGCCACTCCTCGCCGCGCGCGACGTGAGTAATCTTCATCAGATGGTCGTCGACGACGTTCGCCATATGATAGGTCGGCATGCCGTCGGCCTTCAGGAGAACCTGCATGTCGACCGCATCCCACGGAATTTCGACATCGCCGTAGACGCCGTCGTGGAACCTGCAGGTGCCCTCGGTCGGAATCTTCATCCGCACGACATGCGGTTCGCCGGAGTTGACGCGGACGGTCACTTCCTCGGCCGAGAGGCTCAAGCAGAGGCCATCATATTTCGGCGGCTTGCCGGCGGCGCGCTGGGCCTCGCGCATCTGTTCGAGCCGCTCGGGCGTGCAGAAGCAGCGGAAGCCGTGGCCGTTTGCGACGATCTTCTCGACGTAGGGCTTGTAGATGTCCTTGCGGTCGCTCTGGCGATAGGGACCGTAGGGGCCGCCGATATCGGGACCTTCCGACCATTTCAGTCCGCACCACTTCAGCGCGTCGAGGACCTTTTTCTCGAATTCCGGTGTCGAGCGCGTCGCGTCCGTGTCCTCGATGCGCAGGATGAATTCGCCGCCGTGCTTCTTGGCGAAAAGATAGTTGAACAGCGCGATGTAGGCGGTGCCGACATGCGGTTCGCCGGTGGGAGAAGGTGCGATACGCACCCGGACTGCAGAATCTGCCATGGTCGTTGCCCGTCTTGACGTGCTTTCGAGGCCCTTGCCGGAATGTCCTCCGGCCCGCGGGCGCGTATTTTATGGGAAGGAAAGGCCCGCATGGGTGTCGCACCAGCGGTATCGGCGGGCAATTCCAGTCGGCAGGGGTGAGATCATAGAAAGCCCGACATGTCAACGGAAAGAGCAGAGGCCGACCCTGGAACGTTCGTGAGGCTGACGCGTTAGAGGCACGAGGACGCGCGGGCAATGGCAGCCGAGCGTGACGGAATCGCGAACAAGGGATCATTCCAGGTTCCGTCCGTGCCCGATGAGGTGGCAGCCAATTCCTCCCCGTCCCGGCCCGCATCCTCATCCCTCCCGCAGCAAGAGGCCCGCATTCGCGAATGCGGGCCTCCATTTGCGACGTGAACGGTCAGTGCAGCTTCTGGGCCTGTTGCTTCCTGAGGCGCGCGTTGCGGGCCATCATGTTCAGCGCTTCGACGAGCGCCGAGAAGGCCATGGCAGCGTAGACGTAACCCTTCGGCACGTGGAAGCCCATGCCTTCGGCGATCAGCGTGGTGCCGATCATCAGGAGGAAGGCGAGCGCCAGCATGACGATCGTCGGATTCCTCTCGATGAAATTGGCAAGCGGCGTCGCCGCCAGCAGCATGACGGTGACGGCGACGACGACCGCGGCGACCATGATCGGCAGATGCGGAGTCATGCCGACGGCGGTAATGATGCTGTCGACGGAAAAGACGAGATCGAGCAGCAGGATCTGGCCGATGGCGGCGGCGAAGCTGTTGATCGCCGAGCTCGCGATGAAATCCTCTTCGTGATCGCTCGGATCGACGCTGTGGTGGATTTCCTTGGTCGCCTTCCAGACGAGGAAGAGGCCGCCGGCAATCAGGATCATGTCCTTCCAGGAAAAGGCGTGGCCGAAGATTTCGAAGACCGGCTGGGTCAGTTGCACGATCCAGGCGATGGTACCGAGCAGCGCCAGACGCATGATCAGGGCGAGGCCGATCCCGATGCGGCGGGCGCTGACGCGGTTCTCGGCGGGCAACTTATTGGTGAGGATCGAGATGAAGATCAGATTGTCGATGCCGAGGACGACCTCCATGACGATGAGTGTGACGAGGGCGACCCATGCCTCGGGGCTTTGGGCGAGCGTGAGGATTTCCTGCATCGGCGATCTTTTCCTTTCCTAGACCACGCGTCATCGCGCGAGACCGCCGCAGTATTTAAGGATACTTCCGGAAGTGGCAAGGCCGCCGCGCCTTCGCGGCGGCCGTTCGGATCAGGCTTTGAGCGGCACCCAAATCTCCACCGCCCCCATGCCCGAGTGCGGATCGAAGCGCTCGTCATAGCGCTCGAACATGTCCGGTACTTCGCCGTGCTGATACCCCGATTGCGGCAGCCAGTTCGCGAAAATGTGATGCGCAGTTGCGGCGATCGTCGAGATATGCCCGCGATGCACGAAGACTGCATAGCGCTGCCGGGGCAGTTTCAGCGTCGAAAAGCCGGCCGGCAAAGCATCCGTGTCCTCCACCTCCATGGCAGCCATGTAGCGGAAGCTGCCGGCCTCGGCATCCGAGTGCGTGCAGACGCCATAGGCGATGTTGCCGCGCTGCCCCGGAACATGGCCGAAATGCGTGTTGAAGCGCTGCCAAAGCGAAGGAATGCCCTCGGTGCGGTCATAGGCATAAGTTTCCGCGAGACCGGCGAGAAGAAGCTCGGGACTCTCCTCGAAGCGGGGCGGTTCGATTTTCGATGTGCGTGCGTCGTCCATCCTGATCGGCTCCATCAGCTCGATGTTGCGAACGTGCCCTTGCTTGCGGACGGATTCGGGCGTCACGCCGAATTGTTCGCGAAAGGCACGAGTGAATGCCTCATGCGAGCCGTAGCCCGCATCGAGGGCCACCTCGAGAATGGTCGAGGTGCCGTTCGCCAGGAGGCGCGCCGCCGAACTCAAGCGGCGCCCGCGGATATAGGCGCTGATCGACCGACCGGTCGCAAGGCCGAACATGCGCGACAGATGGTAGCGCGACTGGCCGGCGGCGTCGGCGATCTGGTCCAGCGATATATCCTTTGCGAAATGGCTCTCGATGAACCAGATCGCCCGTCCGACGGCACTCATGGTCACTCCCGTGGTAGACAGCTCGCTCATACGGACTTATCGGAAAGCGCGCTTGATCGCGCTTGCTCGATTGTAGGGACGTAGCGCTGCGCGTCGACAGCAAACTCTCCGGGTCGGCCGCAACAACCAGCCATTGCACTCGCATTTCGGTGATCTATGTTCATCGTCATGGAAACGACCGGCGTTCTTTTTCGTGGGATCAATGTCGTCTCGATTTCGGTGACGGATCTCGATCGTGCGCGAGAGTTTTACGGGAACGTGCTCGGCTTCGGGCAGCCGGTCTACGACCTTCCAGACGCGGGCTGGATCGAGTTCTCCTCGGGTGCAGCGGGCGGAAACGTCGCAGTGGTTCTGGCGGAGAGCGGCTGGGTACCCTCCACCGGCACAACGCTCGTCCTTGACGTCGAGGATTGCCGCGCGGCGGTCGACGAATTGCGTCGCCGCGGGGTCGATTGCGAGGACGCGGAGGTATTTCCAGGTTTCGTGACCTACGCGAGCTTTTACGATCCTTTCGGCAACCGCCTGCAGATGTGCGGTCCGGCGTAGCGTTCTTGCACCAGCAACAAAACTATCTGCGACACCCGCTGTCTTTATCGGGCGCGCCGAGCATAGGCGGCGAGGAAGATACGGACTGCCGAGGCCACATTCTTTTCGATCCGGTCCGCCGGAACCGTGTCGCACATGCCGAAGAGCCGGCCTTTGAAGATGCCGGCGTTCGAGAGTTCGATGAACTGTTTGGCCGCCAGTTCCGTGTCGTCGATTAAGAGCGCGCCTGTCTGCACCTGCCGATCGAGATAGGCCTTGAGCACGGTGTAGCCGTTCTCCGGCGTTGCCGTGAAGAAGCGCTGCGCCAGCCGCGGCATTCGGTCGATGACGCCGAGCACGGTGCGCATGGCGCGGATCGTGTAGTCGGAGGTGATGCTCGTGACCAGCGTTACGCCGAAATCGTGCAACGCCTCCTCGATCGGTGCATCGTCGTTCAGGGACTGCTTGGCGCTGCTGACGATGCGGCTGCGCTCGCGTGCGATGAGCGCCTCGAAAAGGTCTTCCTTGTTTTCGAAATAGACATAGAGCGTGCCCTTTGAAACGCCCGCCTCACGGGTGATGTCGTTCATGCTGGCAGCGTCGAAATTGCTGCGCATGAACACGCGTTTGGCACCATCGAGGATCTGCTCGCGTTTGACCGGATCCTCGCCGGCGGCGCGCCGCCCCGAAGACTGCTGTTCCTGATCCTGCAGGGACTTTTCCTGCCGTGCGCTTTTCGCTGACGTCATGACGCCGGGGTGCTTTCACTCTTTGAGATCACGAGATCATAAACGCGATCGATTCCGAAAAAAACAAGGGGTGCGGGGAAGGGGCCGCACATTTTTCCTCGTTTCATGTATCGAACCGCTTGGTTCGATTTGCTCTTGATATGCGATGCAAAAGGCATTATGTCAAGTTAATCGAACCGAACGGTTCAGTTCAATTTTAGCGAAAATCGGTGTTCCATGTCCGCTTCCAGCACCTCCAGCGCCGCCCGTGTTCGCCCCGTCGGCGACGATTTCGAAGTATTGGATAATCAGAAGACCACGGCCAAGGACGTCGCAGACGAGGCCCCGTCCGTTGCCGAAGTCCCGGCTGCCGAGGCTGCGGTCCCGCAGAAGAAACGCCGCAAGCTGATCGTCCCCGTCCTGGGCCTGGCGCTCCTCGGAGCCGCCGGCTGGTACGGTTACGACTGGTGGACCAACGGGCGTTTCATGGTCTCCACCGACGA